>DRTT01000063.1 GCA_011372105.1 Candidatus Aerophobota bacterium | reverse complement strand
TTAGCTGTGGCAGCCATTTCCTTTGCTAAGGCTACATCTGTCTTAAGAGACTCTACATCTTGAGAAAGAAGCGCAAGTTTTCTCTCAAGCTCTGTGCTTTTTTCCTCAAGTTTTATTCTTGCACTAATCTCCTCTTCCACTTTCTTTGACAGGATACCAAATCTCTCTTCTACACCTTTCATTCTCTTCAACACAAGCTCTATCTGCTCACTGGCTGATTTCGCAGCCTCTTCTGCTCTCTCAGAAGCTTTTTTTGCAGATAAGCTCATCATCATCCCCTCTCCCAATCTTGTACGCCACAACCCCAGTCTGTAAAGAGTCTCTTCTTTAAATTTCTCAGCCTCAAGACGACTATCAACAGCAATTTCTCTTGCCTGATCCACCATTTCCTTAAGTTGAGAAATTTCCGCTCTCAACGCCTGTATCTGTACAATAAGTTCCTCTACCTCAGTAGAGGGGGATGATTCCTGAGCCCAGGCAAAAGAGGCTATCACAGTAAACCCCGCCAGGAAAATTAAAAAATTCTTAACTACTTTCTTTAACATATTTCACCCCCTTAGGTTGCTATTAGTTTCCCAGTGAAATTCACCTTACATCCCTCCTCCAGAGAAGAAAAGTCCCGCTATAACAATCAATCCAATAACCCACTTCAGGGTGCTGTTAGAACTTTTAACCTGCCTATTCTCTACTTGCAGACTTTCTTTTTCAATCTGTAACATCTCCTTTTCAGCCTGTAACTTTTCATTAGCAGCCTTAAGAGGTTCTATTTGAGAACGAAGTTCTTCAATAGTCTTCTGCTGTTTATAGTTGGCATCCTGGAGATTTGCTATCTTGGATTCCAATTCTCCCACCGTTTCACGATAACTTTGAATTATCTCAGCGTCTTTTGCCAGCTTATCCTGCAAATCCTTGTTGGCTTTTTCCAGCTGTTTAATCTCACCTCTCAACTCTCCAATTTGTGTGTTAAGCTTCTCTGTAACTTTAAAGTAATCATCGGTAAGTTCACGTATTTTTCTTTGCTGCTCGGTATTTTTCTTTTCCAGGGCTGAGAGCTCCTCGGTCAGTTTCTTAATCTCCTCATTGAGTTTCCCAACCTTCTCCTGATGCTCTTCGGTCAGACTCTTAATAGATTTTTCCCTCTCAGCAATAAGTTCTTCAAGTTCAGCTTTTCTTGAAACAAGGCTGGCAATTTCCTTTGAAAGGGTGTTTATTTTCTTAGAAAGTTTTTCGACAAGCCCGCTTTTTTCCTGAAGCTGGAGCTTAAGATTTTCAATCTGTGCCGTAAGGTCTTCTGGAACCACCGCTTTTTTCTTTAACTGACTTATGGTTTCCTTTTGCTGTTTTATAACAGTTCTAAGTCTCTGTATCTCCTCGCTCAATTCCTCAACAGTCTTGAAAAAGTTATCCCTTAGCTGCTGAATTATCTTAGCCTGATCAGCAATTGTGGCTTTTGCCTCCTCCAATTGTCTTTCCAGGTTATTCTCCCGAGCTAAAGCTGGCAAAACTCCTGTTGATAAAACTGCAAAAGCTAAAAATACCGCAATTCCTGTTGGCAACAAGCCCTTTCTTTTTCTCAGCTTAAACATTTTTCATTCCCCTCCTTTGTATTATTTTTTAAGATTAATTTTATTTACACCTCCTTTCAACTTCCTTACTTATCGCACTTTACCACTTCAACATTTTAACATACCCCTTTCTCACTGTCAAGAAAAAAGCTTTCTCTAACATACCTCCTCTGGATGAACTATCCTTCCCTTAACAGCAGAAGCTGCAGCAACAGCTGGATTTGCAAGATAAATATAACTTTTGGGATGACCCATCCTTCCAACAAAATTACGATTTGTAGTAGCAACGGCTACCTCTCCCTCCGCTAAAATCCCCATGTGACCACCTAAGCAGGGACCACAGGTGGATGGACCTACCACGGCTCCTGCTTCAACAAATATGTCAATAAGCCCTTTTCTAAGAGCCTCAAGATAAATTTTTGGAGTAGCAGGAATAATTATAGCTCTAACATCTGGATGAATTTTTTTTCCTTTTAAAACTTTTGCAGCAAGCTCCAAATCTTCCAGATGTCCGTTTGTACAGGAACCTATAACTACCTGATCTATTCTCACATCCTTAAGCTGAGAAACAGATTTTACGTTAGAAGGAAGAGAGGGGCAGGCTACCTGAGGTTCAATTTTCTCCACGTTGTACTCTCTTATATCTACAAACTCAGCATCAGGGTCGCTCTCATAAATTTTATATGGTTTTCTAATTTTTCCTTTTATATATTCAAGCGTAACTTTATCCGGAGCCACTATACCATTTTTCGCCCCGGCCTCAACGGCCATATTGCACATTGTAAGTCTTCCAGAGATAGAAAGCCTTGATATGGTGTCTCCTGTAAACTCCATAGCCATATAAGTTGCACCATCAACACCTATATCACCTATGGTGTAGAGAATAAGGTCTTTTGCTGTAGTCCACAAAGGAAGCTCACCTTTATATACAAGCTTTATTGTGGGGGGAACCTTCAGCCAGATCTCCCCTGTTGCCATTGCTACTGCAATATCAGTACTCCCCACCCCGCAGGAAAAAGCGCCCAGTGCACCATGAGTGCAGGTATGAGAATCAGCCCCCACAATAAGGTCCCCGGGAGCAATAAAGCCCTGCTCAGGGAGAAAAATATGTTCTATCCCACACCTTCCCACCTCAAAATAATTCTTTATCCTGTATTCCTTAACAAACTTTCTCACAAGAGAGCATTGAGTTGCAGCTCTTATATCCTTGTTGGGGGTAAAATGATCAGGTATAATAATAACTTTTTCCCTGTCAAAAACCTCTCTTACACCCCATTCTCTCAATTTTTCTATGGCAATGGGAGCTGTAATATCATTGGCAAAAGCAAGGTCCACCTTCGCCAGAATAAAATCACCTGGTCTTACTGTATCCTTGTTTGAATGAGCTGCAAGTATCTTTTCAGATATGGTCATTCCCATCTTCTTTTCTCCCTTTTTACCTTTTTAAATTACTAAGAGCCTCTCTTATTCTCTCAAGGCCTCTTTTAATTTCTTCCTTTGAAACTGCATACGAAATTCGCAGATAACCCTCTGCTCCAAAAGCTGAGCCTGGAACCACTGCCACTCCTGCTTCCTCCAGGAGATAATCTGCAAGGTCAACAGAGCTTTCTATTTTTCTCCTGCCGAAATATGTGCCTAAAAAATAAGAAAAATCAGGGAAGGCATAAAATGCTCCCTGAAGTCTGTTCACCCTTATTCCTTCAATTCCCTTTAATCCCTGTTCAACCAATTTTTTTCTGTAAAAAAACTCCTCAATCAAGATTCTTACCTCTTCCTTCTCCAGAGAAAGAGCACCAAAAGCTGCCCTCTGAGAAACGGAGCTTGCACAGGAGGTAGAGTGACTTTGAATCTTTATCATTGCCTGAATAATACTTTCAGGACCCCCGGCGTAACCTACTCTCCACCCCGTCATTCCGTATGTCTTGGATACTCCATTGACAGTGATAGTCTTCTGGTAAAGCTTTTCTCCCAAAGAAGCAAAACTTACATGAGAGGATTCATATACAAATTCCTCATATATCTCATCAGATATTACAAGTAAAGGTAGGTCTTCAACTACCTCAGCTATTTTTTCAAGCTCCTCCCTTGCAAACATTCCTCCTGTGGGATTATGGGGGGTATTTAAGATAATAGCTTTTGTCTTTCCAGGCTTTATGGCTTTTCTAAGTTCTTCCTGGTTTATCTTTAAGCCTTCTTCAAACTCAAGATGTATGTATACGGGGGTTGCACCTGCAAGCTTTATCTGTTCAGGATACGAAACCCAGTAAGGCGAAGGCAGGATAACCTCATCTCCAGGGTTGCACACTGCTTGAAGAGCATTAAATATTACCTGTTTTGCCCCGTTTGCAACAATAATCTGGGAGGGAGAGTAATCCAGGTTGTTATCATGCCTGAACTTTCTTATTATTGCTTCAATAAGTTCTCTACTACCTGCCACAGGAGTGTATCTTGTGTAGTTTTCGTCTATTGCTCTGATTGCAGCTTCTTTGGCCTGTAATGGAGTATTAAAATCAGGCTCACCTGCAGAAAAGTTAATTATATCTCTGCCTTCTTTTCTCATCTGCTTTGCTTTGGCAGATATACCCAGGGTAACAGAAGGTGTTAAGACAGTAACTCTTTCGGAAAGATACATTATTTACCCCCCCGACTTTCAATTCATTGGTAAAAATAGATTCTTAAAATATAATTCAGTAAATAATTTATGTCAACAAGGATTATAGTTCCTCTCGAGAAAGAGAAAGAAGAATGCCTGTGCCAGATAAAAAAACAAGAAGCGAGCTTCCTCCGTAACTTACAAAAGGAAGGGGAACTCCTGTAACAGGTATAATTCCAGAGGCCATCCCCATATTTATGAAAGCCTGCACCGCAATTAAGGTGACAAACCCTGCAGCAAAAAGACCTGAAAAACTCTTCCCTTCCCTCAAGGCAAAAGAAAGTCCCCTTAAAATTATCATAACATAGGCTACTATGAGCAGCGAAACTCCTATAAACCCCCATTCCTCTCCTATACTGGAAAAGATAAAATCAGTAAGTGGCTGAGGTAAATATTTAAGTTTTGTGTGAGCTGCTCCTCCTATACCCTTACCAAAAATTCTTCCCGAACCAATAGCTATCTTGGATTGAAGAGAACTCCACCCTGCACCTAAGGGGTCCTTGTGAAGATTAAGGTAGGTTAGAATACGTAGCTTTTGATAGGGGCGAAGAAAAAGATAAAAAATCGGGAGAGAGGCAAGAATTGTTCCTATTAAAACAAAAAAACTTTTGAGAGAAATTCCTGAAAGGAAGAGTAAAATCAACCACAAAGAAAACACAATTAAAGCTGTGCCAAGGTCAGGTTGAACTGCAATTAAAAAAAAGAAAAGAGAGGCCAAAATAAAAGATAGAAGAATATTCTTCCAACCAATCCTCTCCTTGCCCGAGAGAATTTTGCTCAAGGCTAAGATTAAAGAAAGCTTTGCAAGTTCAGAAGGTTGAAAATTAAAAAAACCTATATCTAACCACCGCTTTGCTCCATAGATAGCACTTCCCTTTACTATCACAAGCACGAGAAAGAAAACTGTAGCTGTGTAAACAAGGTAAGAAAGTCTTGACCAGACCTCTTTTGGAAAAAACGAAAACAAAAAGAGAAAAAAAATCCCAAAACAAAGCCATATAGCCTGTCTTTCAAAATAATAATAAGAATCCTCCAGAGAAATGGTATAAAGATGAAAAAGTCCCCACAAACAAAGACAAATCGTGGGAACAATAATGTATATATCAAATTCTTTTTTTAGAATACGCATTTTCTAAGCTCTGGAAAAGATTCTGGAAAATATTTTTCCTGCTATTTGAGGAGCAATGGAAATCTCTTCTTCTCTGTTTTCAACAAGAACAACTATAGATAATGTCGGGTTATCCGTCGGAGCATATCCAATAAACCAGTTATGTGGATTTTCGCTTCCCTCTATCTCTACGGTTCCTGTTTTACCTGCTATATTTACCACCTTATTTTTTGCCCGCCATCCTGTACCCTTCTCCACAACACCTTTTAAAGCTCTGCATAAAAAGTTAAGAGTTGAGGATGAAACAGGAATTTTCTCTCTTTCCGGAGTTTTCTGATAAACCAGATTACCCCTTACATCAACTATCCTTTCCACAAGGTAGGGCTTCACAAGATAGCCCCCATTTGCCACTGCATTTACCAAGGTTAACATCTGAACAGGGGTTACAAGAATATAACCCTGACCAATAGATAAATTTGCAGTATCCCCTGGATACCAGGATTCCTTATAAGTCTTTTTTTTCCAGGAAGGCGTTGGGAGAAAGCCCCTTTTTTCCATAGGAAAATCAACCCCTGTGGGTTTTCCCAAACCAAAAAGTCTTGCATACCGAATTATATCTTCTGTTCCAACTTTTAACCCTAACTGGTAAAAATAAACATCGCAGGAGTGAACAAGTGCTGCTTCAAGATCAACCTTCCCGTGTCCTCCTTCTTTCCAGCATTTAAACACTCTATTGCCCACTTTGTAGTACCCGGGACAATAGTAGGTACTTTCAGGAAATATCTTTTTTTCCTCCAGAGCTGCTGTTGCAACCACTATTTTAAAAGTTGATCCAGGAGGATACTCCCCTCTTATGGCTCTATTTTCTAAGGGATTTCCTGGATGGGAAGAAATTTCATTCCATTCCTTTTCAGAAATCCCTCTGGAGAAAAGATTGGGATCAAAAGAGGGAAGGCTTACAAGAGTTAGAATCTGTCCTGTTTGAGGATTTGCTATTAAAACCACACCCTTTCTTTTTCCCATCTCCTCTCTTGCTATCTTTTGCATCTCAAGATCTATGGTAAGATAAAGGGTATCCCCAGGTTGAGGATCTCTTTGAGAAATAATTTTTAAAGCCCTACCATAAACATCAACCTCAACCTGTCTTCCTCCTTTTTCTCCCTGCAGGTAAGAATTATACATTCTCTCAATACCTGTCTTACCTACAAGATCTCCTGCCTCCACCCCCAGACCAGAAAGAGCTCTTAGTTCTTTTTTATTGACCTCCCCCAGATAACCCAGAAGGTTACCCAGAAGATCACCCTGGGGGTAATTCCTCACAGGTTGGGTAAGAATCACTGCAGAAGAAAAATCCTCTTCTCTTTCCAGAAGGTAAATCACCTTGGAAAGCTCAACTTTTTCTCTAAGTATCACCGGACGGAAAGGATTTTGTGCTCTTTTTATCTTTTTCTTACAAGCCTCAACATCCATTGAAGGGAAAACCTCCTTCAACCTGGAAAGTAATCTATCAGGGTCAGATATATTTTCAGGCACAACCGCTACTGAAAAAGAGGCGGTATTATCGGCAAGCACCTCTCCTTTTCTATCAAGAATTAACCCTCGAGGATTGGGTAAGGGTACAAGTCGGAGGCGAGAGGCTTGAGATAGATAAAAGAACCTTTCTCCCTGGATTATTTGCAACCAACCTGTTTTTATTAAAATAAGCAAAAAGGCAAGAAATAAAACCCCCCCTATAAATTTCAATCTTCTTTCATAGTTTAGATTTCTTCTTTCAATAATCCTGTAATTTAAAGGCACTTTCTTATTAAAAACTCCGTGGTAAATTATTTTTTCTTTACAAACACAACCCTTTTGTTTCCCTGTAAATCACGAAAGATTTTTTCCTCTACCAGCTCATCTTCCTTCCTTATAATGCTTAAAACTTTTTCAGCTTGAGCATAACCTACCTCCAGCATTAATCCCCCGTCACTTTTAAGCCATCTGACAGATTCAGGCACAATTTTTTTGTAAAAATCAAGACCCTCTTTTCCTCCATCCAGGGTAAAACGAGGCTCTTTCTTCACCTCCTCGGGAAGGGAATTTATCTTCTCTCTCTCAATATAAGGAGGATTGGAGACTATAAGATCAATTTTCCCCTTAAGGGAAAGATCAAGAGAAGAAAAAAGACTTCCGAGAAGAAAAATCACCCGATTAGAAACTTTATGATATCTTGCGTTTTTCTTTGCCACTTCAAGAGAAAGAGAGGAAATGTCCGTTGCATAAACAATAACATTTTCTATCCTTTTTGCTATACTAACTGCGATATTGCCACATCCTGTGCCCACATCCACCACCCTGAGCTTTTCAGAGGAAAACCTGTTTTTCTCCTTAAGAAAATCCAGGGCTCTTTCTACAAGAATCTCTGTTTCTGGACGAGGTATAAAAACCCCCGGCTTTAAAAAAAATATATCCCCCATAAACTCCTGTTCACAGATAATATAAGCAAGGGGAACTTTTCTTCCAATACTTCTTATGTCTTTTTTAAAAATCTCTTCTTTTTCTCTGTCAATGCTAATATCTTCAAGATAAAAATCTATTCTCTTTTTACCTGTAATCTTTTCAGCCAGAATTTCTGCTACAACCTGGGAATTTTCCACATTTCTCAAGGCAAGGTACCTGCTTGCCCACCTTATAAGTTCTTTTAATGATTTTTTTTCCTTCTTCAAATTAACTTTGCTTTAACTCTGAATAAAGATTTGCCATCTCCATAGCTGAAATAGCAGCATCCCATCCTCTATTTCCAGCTTTGGTTCCTGCTCTTTCAATTGCCTGCTCAAGAGTTTCTGTAGTAACCACACCAAATATCACAGGAACATCTGATTTTATACCTAAGGTAGCTATTCCCCTTGCAACCTGGCCTGCAATTAACTCATAATGAGAGGTATCACCTCTTAAAACTGCTCCAAGACATATAATGGCATCAAACTTTTTCTTTTCAATCATCTTAGAGGCTACAGCAGGTATTTCAAACCCACCAGGAACCCACACCACTTCAATATCTTCTTCTTTTGTTCCGTGTCTTAAAAGAGCATCCAGTGCACCTTCAAGCAATCTTTTTGTTATAAGTTCATTCTGTCGAGAAACAACCACTCCAAATTTTAACCCTTCTCCTCTGATTTTACCTTTGTATATCTTCACCTTACTCTCCTTTCTCCTCTGAAGTATCTTCTCCTAAATGGACAAGGTTTAATATATGACCTAACTTTTCTCTTTTTGTCTCAAGATAGCGCCTGTTTATTTTATTAGGTTTTATCTCAATAGGCACTCTCTCCACCACCTCAAGACCGTATCCTTTAAGTCCTATTATTTTACGTGGGTTGTTAGTCAAAAGCCTTATTTTGTGAAGTCCGAGATCGGCCAGAATTTGAGCCCCAATTCCATAGTCCCTCAAATCAGGTGGGAAGCCGAGTTTCTCATTTGCCTCCACTGTATCCATTCCCCTGTCCTGAAGCTCATATGCCTTTAGCTTGTTTAAAAGGCCAATTCCTCTTCCCTCCTGGTTAAGATATAGAAGAACTCCGCAATCTTCGCTGGATATTATCTTCAAAGCTACCTCAAGTTGCTGACCGCAGTCGCAGCGAAGGGATTTAAACACATCCCCTGTCAGACACTGTGAGTGAACCCTGACAATAACATTTTCTTTTCCTCTCACCTCACCCTTAACAAGTGCAAGATGAACTCTGTTTTCAAGAACAGTTCTGTAGGCTATAAGGGTGAACTCGCCAAAAATGGTGGGCATACTGGTTACAACTTCTCTTCTTACAAGTTTTTCCTTTTTCCATCTGTAACTTATAAGGTCAGCTATGCTACAAATTTTCAATCCATGTTGCCTAGAAAATTCTCTTATTTCAGAAAGGTTTGCCACCTGACCACTTTCATTTATTATCTCGCAAACAACTCCTGCTGGATAAAAACCGGCAATTCTTGCAAGGTCAACGGCTGCCTCAGGTGCCGCTGCTTTAACAAGAACTCCTCCTTCACAGGTAATAAGAGGAAAAACATGTCCGGGCTTTACAAAATCCTCACTTTTTGCCTCAGGATCAATTATAGTTTTAATAGTCTGAGCACGATCCTGAGCAGATGTACCAGTGGTATTTTTCCTTGCATCCACAGAGACAGCAAAAACGGTCCCTTTAAGAGATGCACCACCTGTAACCATAGGAGGAAGATCAAGCTCTCTTGCTCTTTTTGGAGTAATAGCCACACAAATAAGTCCTCTTGCATATTTCATCATAAAATTGATAATTTCGGGAGTGATGCAGGAGGCAGGAATTATAAGATCTCCTCCTCTTGTCTCGTTTTTCTCATCAATAATAATTACTGCTTTTCCTCTTTTAAGATCTTCCAGAATTTCTTGAATATCAGCCAAATCTTTTTCTTCGCTCATTTTTTATCTTTCAATAGCCTGCTTTCCTTAAAAAATCAAAAGTTACACCTTTCCTTTCAGCCTCAGTATAGGATTTGAGAATCTCATCCATATATTTTGCCAGAATATCAACCTCCAGGTTCAGAAGATCACCTCTTTTGCAGTTTTTTAAAGTGGTGTGAGAAAGAGTATAGGGAATGAGGCAAACCTGAAAAAACTTCTCCTTCTTATCTGCCACTGTTAAGCTAACTCCCTGTAAAGTCACCCTCCCTTGAGGAACGATGTATTTTTCATAACCTGAAGGAACCTTTAAGCTCAAAACCCACTGGGATGACTCCTTTTTAATCTCTTCTACTTTTGCAAGTCCATCAATATCGCCTGTCACAAAATGCCCTCCCATAAAAGAGGTAGGTGTAAGAGCTCTTTCCAGATTGACCTCATCCCCCACTTTTAAAAAACCAAGATTTGTCTTTTTCAGGGTTTGAGTCATAACCTGAACTACAAAGTCTTCTTTTCTTTTTGAGGTAACAGTAAGGCAAACCCCATTGACACATATACTATCGGAAATTTTAAGATTTTCCAGGGTTTTTTCTGCCCTTACCTCAAGCTGAAAAACAGGAGAAAAAACTATCCTTGATACCTTTCCTATCTCCTCTACTATCCCTGTAAACATCACTTTCTCTTAAATTAAAAGTAAAGCTGGCTTTTCCAATCCTTTTTTTACCTCCTGGAGAAACTTTGAACCAAGATATCCATCAACTACACGATGATCACAGGAAAGGGTCATTTCCATTACAGGAGCAACCACAATTTCCTCTTCATTTGCAATAACTTTTTCCTCTATTTTTCCTGTGGCAAGTATGCAGACCTGAGGTGGATTTATAATAGCCATAAAATTCTTAATTCCCATCATTCCAAGATTGGATAAAGTAAAAGTTCCTCCCTCTATATCCTCCAGAGAAAGCTTATCATCAACTGCCTTTTTCACAAGTTCCTCTCTTTTTCCTGCAATTTCAAAGATATCTTTTTTATCAGCGTCTTTTATTACCGGAACAACAAGTCCATTCTCCCTTGCAACAGCAAGACCTAAATTTACGTTTGAAAAAGTTATAATCTTTCCATCTTTATAATGAGAGTTAACTTTTGGAAACTTCTTTAAAGCTCTGGCACAGGCTTTTATTATAAAATCGGTGTAGGTCAGATGAACCTTCTTCTCTTCCTCAAATTCCTCCAAAAGATCCCCCCTTAATTTCACAACCTCTGAAAAGTCCACCTCCACTGTAAGATAAAAGTGAGGAATTTCTCTTTTACTTTCCTCCATCCTTTCTGCCATTATCTTTTCCACCCGGGAAAGAGAAAATTCCTCTCGGGCAGCCACCTTTTCTACTGCAGAAGCAGCTTCCTTTTCCTCAAGTGCTCTTAAAACATCCTCCTTTACTATCCTGCCTCCAGGACCTGTTCCCCTTACCTTCGTAAGATCTATACCCCTTTCACGGGCAAGTTTTCTGGCAAGAGGAGAGGCTTTAACCCTTTCCTCCCTTTTTTCTTCAAAAGCAGTCTCACTTTCTCTTTTTCCCTGGATAACTTCGGCTTTTCCCTCCACGGAAGGTATCTCCTCCTCCATGGAGTCTGCAAGATAGGCAATTATCTCTGTTACAGGGACCTTCTCACCTTCCTTTGCCACTATCTTTCTGAGATAACCTGTCTCAGGTGACTCAACCTCCATATTAGCCTTATCAGTTGCTATTTCTAAGAGAGGCTCTCCCTTTTCCACCTTTTCCCCT
>DRTT01000052.1 GCA_011372105.1 Candidatus Aerophobota bacterium | reverse complement strand
TATTCTTGCTCTCAGTTCATGCCTCACACGCTGGTCTGCATGAGATATGGGTTCATCAAGTAAGGTTAAATTGGGCTTCCTGACAAGAGCTCTGGCAAGAGAAACCCTTTGCTGAAGACCACCAGGTAAAGATGAGGGATACTTTTTAAGCACCGAGGTAAGACCGAGTAACTCTGCAATCTCCTTTACTTTCTTATCCACCTGAGCACCTTTCATTCCCCTCGCCCTTAAAGGAAAAGCTATATTTTCATAAACATTCAATCTGTGATAAAGAGCATATGACTCAAAAGCAAGGGCAACATTTCTCTGTGCTGGATCAAGATCATTGACAACTTTTCCATCAAACAAAATCTCACCTCTTGTAATCTCCTCAAGTCCTGCCAGCATACGCAGGGTGGAGCTTTTTCCACTCCCAGAAGGACCTACAATTGCAAGAAACTCCTTATCCTCACAGGTGAAAGTTAAATCCTTAACTCCTATTACATTTCCTCGAGGGTAAATCTTCCATACATTCTTAAGCTCAACTCTACTCACTTTTTAAGACTCCTATTTAGATATTTCTACTGTTTTTTTATAAAAAAACATATGATTTTGGTCAAACTCAAGCCAGACTTTTTCTGATTCTTCATAATCACAAAAACCCTCTGTTCTCACATAAAGAAAGGTATCTTCTAATTCAAAACTTACAACACTGCTCTCTGCCTCATGCACAATTGTGTAAATTGGCAGTTGAAAAGAGTCATCCGAAATTTTATTTCTGCTCAATTTAATATGCTCCGGTCTTATACCAAGACGGGTTAAAGTGCGACCATTTTCCTCTCTTTTTGCTTTTTCCATTGATTCCACAAGCTCATCTTTAACCCTGATGGAAAAATCTCCTGTTTTGAAAAATGTCTTGCCATCTTTTGTAATTATTTCACCATCTATCAAGTTCATCGGAGGATCACCCACAAGTCTTCCCACAAAGTCACTTGCTGGTCTGTAGTAAATGTCCTCAGGTGTTCCTTCCTGTTCTATAAGACCCTTTCTTAAAACAACCATACGATCAGACAGTGCAAGAGCTTCCCTGAAGTCATGAGTCACATATATGATGGTGCTTTTGTAATTATGAGCAAATTCTTTAAGAAGAGTTTGTGTGGAAAATTTCAATCTTGCATCAAGGTGTGCAATAGGCTCATCAAGAAGGTATACTTCTGCCTTCCTTACAAGTGCCCTTGCAAGTGATACGCGCTGCTTCTGACCACCGCTTAAATGTTGAGGTAATCTTTCAAGAAGGTCTCCAATCCCAAGAAAATTTGCTATTTCCTCAACTCTTTTCCTTTCCTCCTGTGGGGATAGCTTCAGACCCCATCTTGGAGCCCGCAAGGGAAAAGCAATATTATCGTAGACACTCATGTGAGGGTAGAGGTTGTAACTTTCAAAAGCCATTGATACATTCCTTTCTTGTGGAGGAAGTTCATTTACTACATGACCGTTAAAATATATTTTTCCTGAGGTTATATCCTCTATACCGGCTATCATCTTAAGAATTGTGGTCTTACCAGCGCCTGTTGGACCGAGAATGGAGAAAAATTCCCCCTCCTTACAGGTAAAACTAACACCTTTAACAGCTCTCTTTTTCCCGTATAACTTAACTACATTTTCAAGTCTTACTTCCGCCATAGCTACTCTTCCTCCTCTTCTTCTTCCTCTTCCTCTTTTGGCCTTGGTCCGTACTTAAAAACTAAAACAGCAATTATTGTGGCAAAAATCGCCCCTATCCACTGAGGGATAAATTTTTCCATGAATTTAAGCCACAAAAGATTAATAAAACACCAGCAAAGGATTGACCAGAAAAGCCAGTTTCCCATGGTCATTCGTGGTAGCATATTTATCCCCTTTCTATTAAATTTAAGATTGAAAATTAACCTTTCACTGCTCCAAAGGTTAATCCTCTAATTATGTATCTTTGCATGAACCAGGCTGCAAGCAAAGTTGGGAGTATTGTTATGGCAGCTCCTGCTGCCATGGGTCCATACTGAACCTCAATTGAACCCCAGAAAGAAGATATCAGCACTGTTACAGGCCTTGCAGTCACTCGAGTAAAAAGAAAAGCATAGAAAAATTCATTCCATGACCATATAAGGCAAAATACTGTCGTCACTGCAAGACCTGGCTTGATAAGAGGAAAAACAATTCTGCGAAAAATATCTACCCGGGTGTACCCGTCTATCATTGCTGCCTGCTCCAGCTCCTCAGGAATCTCTTTAAAAAATCCATACAAAAGGAAAGTGGCAAATGAGGTGTTAAAGTAAATGTACATTAAAATCAATCCAAGATGTGTATCAAGTAAACCAAGGGTGCGATACATAACAAAAAATGGAATAGCAGCAACAACTGGCGGAAACATTCTTGTTGAAATGGTAACAAAAAGAAGATGCCCGTAACCTGTATTCCAGCGAGCAAAACTGTAGGCAGCAAGCATTGAGACAACCATAACAACCGCCGTACTTACAACACTTACAATTGCTGTGTTTGCCAGATTATACCAGAAAGGATACTCTGTAAATAACCTCTTGAAATTTTCCAGAGTGACTTTGAAAAATACAAGTTTTCTTACATCGGTTGTAAATATATCACCCGGAGACTTAATTGCAGTAAGATATATCCAGGCAAGTGGAGCTACTATAATGAAAAGGACAACAAATGTTACAAGCCAGAATAAAATCTTTCTTGTCATTTTTCTACCTTCCTTAAGTTTTTTATCTTTCCAATGCTTTCATAAGTAACCGGAACATCACAGCACAAATAGCAAGGGTTAAAAGAAGAGAAAATATTGCCATTGTGGAGCCATAACCAATATCAAAGAAAACAAAAGCGGTTCTGTAGACTGTCCAGTCTAAAAGTTCTGTTCTGACGCCACCTCTTGTTGTTCCATAAAGAGGATCAAAAAGTCTTATAAGCCACATTGTTCTCAAAACGACGATAATCATTATAAGCGGACTTAACATAGGTAGTGTAAGCCTGCGGAAGGTATACCATCTTGATGCACCATCAACTCGTGCTGCCTCAAATACATCCCTTGGTAAACTCCTTAACCCTGCAACAAGAACAAAAGTTGAAAAGGGAAACCACTGCCAGATGGTTATAAAGCATATCGTATACAGCGCAAGCTCAGGAGACCACCAGTAAACCTTGTGCAATCCAATAGCCTCCAGGACCTGATTTATAGCCCCAAAATCATACTCAAACATAAAGTTCCAGAGTAGTGATAAAATTAGGGGGGCAACAAGTAATGGCAAAAGAGCAAGTCCTCGGACTATATTCTGCCCTTTAAACTCCCGACTCCACAAAAGAGCAAGGCCCAGACCAATCAAAAGCTCACAGGAGACACAAATCACAAGAACATAGAAAGTGCGGCCAAGAGCCTCTAAAAATGCCTTATCATTCAGCATTTCCCTATAATTGTGAAGACCAACAAAGATAGCCTTCCCCCGCATGCCCCACTGGTGAAAAGAATAGTAGATACAGTAAATCAAAGGGTAAAACATGAACACTCCCAGGATAACAAGGAGCGGAATAAGGAGTGTCCATTTGAAGTATTTTTCACTTGTAAGAGTTTCCCAGACAGTTGGCTTTCTTGCTACTGCTTCATCCAATGTAAAAGATTTCCCCTTACTCTTAACCATTTCTTAATCTCCCCTCTCATAATTTATTGCATCCTTATTTAGCTGCGACAGCGAGTAAATTTAAAAACGAAGAGTTGTGGCACTCCGCGGATTCATCCTGGAGTGCCACATATGCTTATTTACTTTTCCTCCCGAATTGGAATATCATCAAACTTGGAAGTAAGCTCAAGAGTTTTTGCCACAGCTTCCTCTACAGCCTCATCAATTGTAGCTTCTCTTCCCATTGGCTTGTGGAAAACATCCATCTGCATTTCATAAACCTTCCCACCAGCTTTGGTGTTGAAATACCAGTAGTTGGGAACATGTTTTGCCTGTCTTGGCCAGATGTAAAGGAGATAATCACACAAAATACCATAAGGATAGCGATTTTGAGGAGTATGCCATTCTGGGTCGCGCAAAACATCCATTCTGGTGCTGAGCTGTCCACCCTCTTTCATAACAGCCTTCTGACACTCAAAGGAAGCAAGATACCGGACAAGCCAGTATGAAGCTTCAGGATTTTTACTATCCTTTGCGACTCCCATTGACCAGGCACCGGTGTAAGGCTGTTCGCCAATGGTTGGATATATTCCCAACTTTCCGTCAGGGACATTCTGTCTCAACAAATCAGCAGTCCACACAAAACAATTAGAGAACTGGTGAGGCTGGACAATTGCATGACCTTCTCCCTGCTGAGCTACAACAAAGTCAAAGTTAGCGGTAAGACATCCAGGAGAAGCAAACCTAAGGAGCCTTTTGTATTCAAGTAAAGACTCTCTTAAAAGTCTCTTGTTGTCCTTGGTGATAACAAATTCCTTAAGACTTCCATCAGGATTTCTCACCACTGTAACATAATCTGATCCTTTACCCCAGATATGACAGCTTATCTCATCATTTATCTGATATGCACCTGCCATCATGGCAACGCCATAAAGATCATGTTCAAGGGGCTTCCCTTTGAGGAGCTCACCTTTTTTTCTTGTGAAAAATTCTGCCTGATCATAGAGTTCTGCCCAACTTGTGGGGGGTTTCAGCTCGTAACCATATTTTTTGGCAAAATTTTTCTTCTCCAGAGGATGATCATAAACATCCTGGCGGATAAACATCCCCATATGGTAGGTGTAAAATGGCAGAACCATCTGGTCACCATAGGCCTTACCACAGTTTAAAATTGTGGGAGAGTGGTTTTGTACATCGTCCCAGAAACCTCTAACACCTTTTGGATCATACTTGGCGGCAAGGTCTTCAAGTTTATAAAGATACTCTGCCCACTCGGTAGTCCAGGAAGTTTCAACATAGACAACATCATAGTATCCTGTTCCTGCCATAAGCTCTACATTTTCTTTTGAATAAACAACAGGTGAGGCAACCCTTTCAACATTTACTTTAACACCTGTTACCTCTGTGAACTTCTCGATATAGGGCATAATCTTGTCCCATACAGCACCTGTTTCAACTACAGTGTTAATGGGTCTTTTGTTCTTTATAGGAGGAATGTCCTTCAAACTGAACTTCTCAGCTGCAACTGCCACAAGAGAAAAACTTGCAATAAGAAGCGCAACAAGACTAACACCCACCCACACCTTTACCCTTCTTGCCTTACTCATCTTTTCCTCCTTTAAAAGGTTTTACTGAGAAACCTTTTTTCTTCTGTTGTGAAAATTACTCTTTCCCCACCTCCTTTCAATATTTTTTACCCCGATTACCCTGAAAATGAACTCAATTCGTTGAAGATGGACTTTAATTGGGGATAAATTTTCCTGTAAATTGAAAAAATTCTGTCATAAGTTTCCACATTTTTTGGACAAGGTTTTGTCCTTGTTTCAACGGGAAAAAGAAATGTAGCATCCTCCACTTTAGACCAGATACCAACTCCCACTCCTGCAACGATTGCTGCAGCAAGAGCAGCTCCTTCCTCACTGTATTTAACAGTTGTTACCTCCTTATTAAAGACATCTGCCTGAATTTGCCTCCAGAAGGTGCTTTTTGCTCCTCCTCCCGATGCACGAATTTCTCTTGGAGATACTCCAATAAGACTCATACATCCTAAAACATCCCTTAAATTAAAGACAACACCCTCATACACACTCCTCACAATATCACATTTCCTGGTATTAAGTCCAATACCTAAAAAGACTCCTCTTGCATAAGGATCTGTGTAAGGACAGCGCTCTCCTGAAATATAGGGAAGAAAAATTAACCCATTTGATCCGGGAGGAGAGTTCTTTGCCTCCTGCGTCAGTATTTCATAGACACTTTCATTTAAATTTTTTGCAAGTTCCTCTTCAAGTCCACCAAGTGCATCTTTAAACCATCTTAATGTCCCTCCTGCATTTAAGGTGCAACCAAAAGCTATCCACTTATCTGGCATAACATTACAGAAAAACTGAAGTTTTCCTTCAGGATTATCGCAATACTTGGAAAGACTTACAGAAATAATTCCTGAAGTCCCAATTATACACAGCGCAACGTCTTCTGTTGTAACACCTGCCCCAACAGCCTGTATAACCGCATCCCCTCCACCTCCTGCCACAGGAAGCCCTGAAGGAAGACCAAGCTCTTCTGCCACGCTATCAAGGACAGTTCCTGAAATCTCTGAAGACTCGTAACACTCTGGCATCCATTCTTTTGGAATCTCCAGAATCTCAAGGAGGCTGTCTGACCATTTTCTTTCTCTCACATCAAAAAGCCCTGTCCCTGATGCATCAGAAACCTCAGTTGCATATTCCCCTGTCAATCTATAACGAATATAATCCTTGGGAACAAGAACTTTTGCTATTCTTTCATAAACCCGGGGCTCATTTTCTCTCACCCACAGGATTTTCCCCGCAGTATACCCTGGAAGCATACTGTTGTTGGTGTAACTTAAAAGTTTTTCCTTTCCTCCAACCTTCTGGTAAATCTCTTCGCACTGAGGTGCACATCTCTGGTCATTCCATAAAATGCAAGGCCTTAAAACATTACCTTCTTTGTCCAGGGCAACAAGACCGTGCATTTGCCCTGTAAGCCCTATTGCCCTTATACTGTCTTTCTCACCTGTCTTTTTTAAAAGCTCTTTAACAGAATCTTTTATAGCCTTCCACCAGTCTTCAGGATTTTGCTCTGTCCAACCTGCACGAGGAACAAAGATAGGATACTCCTTCGTCACACTTCCTCTTATCCTGCCTGACTTATCAAGCAAAATTACCTTACAACTTGATGTACCAACATCAATACCTAAAAGACATTCTTCTTTCATCTTTAACTCTTTGGGATATTTATTCCTCTATCTCAAAAAATTCAAGTTTTATATGCTTTAAATGCAAATACTCTTTAAGCCCTTCTCTTCCAAGCTCTCTTCCTATGCCACTTTCTTTCCATCCCCCATAGGGGACATTAAAAGTCGCAACATCGACATTGTTAACTCCCACAGAACCACATTCAAGCTCCTCACAAACTTTTCTTATAATGTGAACATTGTTAGTGTATAAATAAGCAGCAAGTCCATATCTTGTATCATTGGCAAGCTTTATTGCCTCATCTATGGTTTCAAAAGGCATGACTCCAACTGCTGGGCCAAAGGTCTCCTCCTGCATTATAAGCATATCATGATTCACATCCACAATTATGGTTGGCTCAAAGAAAAATCCTTTCTTATACTTTTCTCCTTCGGGCTTTTTCCCACCACAGGCAATACGTGCTCCCTTTTTAACCGCATCTTCTATGTGCTCCAAAACTTTATCAAGAGCTTCTTTGCTCACCATGGGTCCAAGATTTGCAGAAGGATTTTCAAGTCCATTGTCAATTACAAGCTTCTTTGTTTCTTCCACAAACCTTTCCATAAACCTATCATAAATTTTCCTGTCAACGTAAATCCTGTTAACAGAATTACAAACCTGTCCCATATTCCTAAATGACCTTCTCACAGCTCCCTTTACTGCTTTTTCCAGGTCAGCATCAGCACAAATTATTAAAGGAGACTGACCACCAAGTTCCAGAGAAACCTTCTTTAACCCATTGCTGCACCTTTCCATCACTCTTTTTCCTGCCTTGGTAGAACCTGTAAAAGCAACTTTTCTAATGGCAGGATGAGTTATAAGTGCCTCTCCCACCACCCTTCCAGGACCAACAATACCATTAACAACTCCTGCAGGAAGCCCTGCATCTAAAAAGCAACCCAGAAATTCAAGAGGAGATAAAGGAGTCTCAGAGGAAGGTTTTGCCACCACTGTGCATCCTGCAGCAAGAGCGGCTCCCACTTTCCAGGCAAGAAGCTGCACGGGATAGTTCCAGGGAGTTATAGCTGCCACAACTCCCACAGGCTGAAGTACGACAAAACTTTTAATATTTTCCTGTTTGAGAGAAATAATATCCCCGTATATTCTTTGAATCTCCTCTGCAAAATACCGGATTACACCTGCAGAACCTTTAACCTCGCCTTCTGCTTCTTTTAAAGGTTTTCCCTGTTCAGAGGTAAGTTTTCTTGCTATATCTTTACTTTTTTCCAGGATAACATCACTTGCCTTATAAAGATACTCTGCTCTTTCTGCTGGTGAAAGTTTAGACCAGGAGGAAAAAGCATTTTCCGCTGCACTAACTGCCTCCTCAACATCCTCAGAGGAAGCACATGCTACCTCAGCAATAACCTCTTCTGTTGCAGGATTTATGACCTTTAAATAATCACCTGCTTTTGAATCTTTCCACCTTCCATTGATTAGCATTAATTTCTTTTCCATAAAACCACCTTTGATTTAATTTTCTCAAGAAATAATTAATCACCCTCCTTTTTCACTTTACCTGTTACCCACAAAATAGCAAGGGGCAAAATACCAGCATTGTAGGTCACATGATATTTACCAGGTGGAACATAAAAAGCATCCCCCTCCTTTATGGGGAACTCCTCCTCACCAATAATCATCCTGCCTCTACCACTTATCACAAAGTAAACTTCCTCTAAATCATCATGGGAGTGACCTGTAGTCCTTCCTTCAGGATAAACAATAGTGTAACCCATCTTTAGACTTTGCGAAGGAGAGTTCTCAGGGTCTATTAAAAAATAGGTGTCTCTTAATATCTCTCCCTCTTTTTTCTTTGCAAGATACCGAAGAGACCTTTCGCACTCATCTGGGGGTAAATCTTCTATATTCACTTTATACATTTTCCACTCCCTCATTTCAAATTTGATATTTCTCTTAATCTTTAAATCCGTAGAAATTATCGTATTCTTTGCCCACAAATAAAATGTTATTTTTTACTTTTAAGTATTCCTTGAGACCTATTGTTCCATCTTCTCTTCCAAGACCACTGTCTTTATTACCTCCGTAAGGTGCCTCAATTTTGGACATGAGGTTGGTATTCATCCAAACAGTTCCTGCATCAAGTTTTCTTGCTGCCCAGTAAAGCTTTCTCGGATCCTCGCTCCATATGCTTGCACCAAGACCATACCTTGTATCATTCGCCATCTTAATAGCTTCGTCAAGATCACTGTATTTTATTACAACAAGCACGGGACCGAAAATTTCCTCCTGGGCACACCTCATATCATTTGTTACATTCTCAAGTATGGTTGGAAGGTAAAAGTTCCCTTTGTCGAAAGGAGGAACATTATACTTTTCACCGCCGCAGACAAGCTTTGCTCCATCCTTTATGGCTTCTTTAACATACCAGTTAACTCTTTCAAGCTGTTTTTTGCTTATAAGAGCTCCAAGCTGGGTTGAAGGGTCCATAGGGTCGCCTATTTTGATACTTTTAACTCTTCTCACAAGCTTTTCCATAAATTCATCGTATATTTTTTCATGTAAAAAGAGTCTTGTAGAGGCACAGCAAACCTCTCCCTGATTCAAGCAGAAGCCAGGGATTAGAGAATTAACAGCTCCATCTATATTGCAATCAGGCTCCGCTATAAAAGGCCCTTTCCCTCCAAGCTCCAGAATAACCTTTTTAATTCTTGGCCTTGCAGATGCCTCAAGAACTTTTTGTCCAACCTCCAGCGATCCTGTGAAAGATATCAAGTTAATGTCAGGATGCCTTAAAATTGCCTCTCCCGCTGTATCCCCGGGTCCTGAGATGATATTGACAACACCAGGTGGAAAGCCTGCCTCCAGAATCATCTCTCCAAGAAGAAGAGCAGTAATCGGCGTGAAGGAGGAAGGCTTTAAAACAACAGTATTCCCTGTAGCAATAGCAGGACAAAGAGTTCTTGTTGCAAGGTGAAGAGGAAAATTCCAGGGAACTATTGAACCAACAACTCCATAAGGTTCATAGGTAACATAATCAAAAGCATATTTTCCCGGAATGGGGATAACCTCTCCTTTTATCTCTCTTGCTTGGTTGGCAAAGTATTCCATAGCTCTTATAGAGTAAGGTATATCCACTTCCTCTGATTCTTTAATTGGTTTTCCTGTCTGAAGAGTTTCCCATTTTGCAAGTTCTTTTTTTCTTTTTCTCATAAGCTCTGCTACTTTCAGCATGTAATCTGCTCTCTCGTCACCATCAAGCTCTGACCACACTCCACTATCAAAAGCCTCTCTTGCAGCTTTAACAGCTCTATCTACGTCTTTCTCATTAGCAAGGGCAACCTCTGCAATAGGTTCATTCTTAGAAGGATCAATAACCTTATAAGTTTCTCCATCTACTGCGTCAACCCATTCATTATTAATTAGAAATTTAAATTTTTGCATTATAAAACCTCCAATTTAATTTTCTACCCTTGCTTTTTATTTCCTTTTGCATTTTTGCATTTTTTAAACAACTATCACCTTAATCTCTCTTGCCTGAAGCTCCCTAATGTATCCCTCATACCTCTCGTAAATGCCCGAATCTGTTATCAGTGCATCTATACATTCCACATCCGCTATCTTGGCAAAACTTACCCGCCCGAGTTTTGTATGATCCGCAACAACAATAGTCTCCCTTGAAAGTTTTATCATCTCCCTGTAAACCGCAGCCTCAGATGGATTGGGGATAGTGATTCCGTGTTCTATTGTAAAGCCATTCACTCCCACAAAAAACTTATCAACATAAAACCTTCGCAAATAATCCTCTGTTTCAGGCCCCACCATGGCATAAGACTCCGATCTTACCTCTCCACCAATAACAAAAAGCCTCACATTGGGAATCTTTGATAGTTCAAAGGCGATATTTAAAGAATTTGTAAGGGCGGTTATTCTTTTTTCACCCAAATTTTTAACAATTTGCATCACAGTTGTTCCCGGACCAAGACAGACAGTGTCATTTTCTTTAACAAGAGAGGCAGCTTTCTTGCCTATTTTTATCTTCTCTTCCATATTGACAATCTCTTTTTCACGGAAGGTGGGCTCAAAAGCTGTGCCATCTATGGAAAGGACACCTCCATGAACTCGCTCTATCAATCCCTGCCTGCTCAACTTCTCAAGATCACGCCTGATAGTCATTTCAGAAACATTAAACAATTTACTGAGCTCTTTTACCTTAATTGCTCTCTGACGTTTAACTTCCTGGAGTATCTTTTGTTGTCTTTCTCTGGCAAGCATCTTTCCTATCTCTCCTATTTCCTGCTTTCTTTCAACCACCTTTTAAAACCCTGTATTTTAGCTTTTGTGATTTTTTGGACAAATTTGTTGCAAAATTTTTTATTTTGTTTAGAAAAGTGTACCTCGCTTAAAAAATTTTGTCAAGTAACCCCTCGTGTCTCCAATCTTGCTTGTAAAAAGGATTATCAAGGAAAGTTTACAGGAAAGGCTCTTTTTATAACTTTTCCGCACATCTAAATAAGTTATTTCTGTGGAAGTCAGGAAAAGTTCTGGTTCAATTTACGAGTATATAACGCAGGGGATTCTCATAAACTTTGCAAATTCTCTCAGCTCTTCTGTAATATCTCCGTAGCATATAGCGTTATGATGAGGAATACCATTCTCAAGCATAGAATCAACAAATCTTTTGTTACCGCAATTCATCTTTACAAGAAGGTTGCTTCCTTTTAAAAGAGGCTCTGACTCAATAGCCTCACCTACACCTGCATGAAGGAAAAACTTTAATCTCTGCTGGTCCACCGAATATGGGAGTAAGTTCTGGTCTGGAAATACAGAGGTCATAAGGAGCATTTCCACAATGCCAGAATAAAAGAGCATTTTTCTCTTCAATAAAATTAACAAAATCAGCAAAGAAAATAGATTCTCCTGTAATTGGCTCCAGCATCATCGTTAGTGCACCATCTATATCACACTCACATGAAGCCATAACACTTTCCTCCACAACCATGCGAGAATTAACAGAACAAAAAGGAGTCCTGTCAACATCACGAAATTCTG
>DRTT01000007.1 GCA_011372105.1 Candidatus Aerophobota bacterium | reverse complement strand
CGCTTACTTTACTAAAAAATTATTTATGGTAAAATATAAAGCCAAATATCCCTCAAAAGAGGACGAAAAATGAATGCTATTCATACCAAAAACCTGACAAAGGAGTATGACGGGTTTAAAGCTGTTGATAACCTCAATCTTAAAGTGGAAGAAGGAGAAATCTACGGATTTTTGGGACCAAATGGAGCAGGAAAAACAACAACTATGCTAATGTTGCTTGGTATTCTAAAGCCAACTCAGGGTGAAATCTACATAATGGGAGAGCCCCTCAGTAAAAATCCTCTTTCTACCAAGAAAAAAATAGGTGTAGTCTCAGAAAAACAGTATTTATATAAAGAAATGACAGCACAGGAGTATCTCAGCTTCTTTGCAGACCTTTATAAGGTGAAAAATAAAAAAGATAAAATAGAAGAGCTCCTATCGGCAGTTGACCTTCTTGATGCAAGAAATAAAAAATTAGGTGCATTTTCAAGGGGAATGCAGCAAAAACTCGGGTTTGCAAGAGCTCTTTTACATGAGCCCGAGCTTTTACTTCTGGATGAGCCTGTCTCGGGACTTGATCCAACAGGAATAAAGCAAATAAGAGATCTTATAGAAAAAGAAAATAAAAAGGGGAAGACCATCTTCATTTCGTCCCATCTTCTCTCTGAGGTGGAAAAGCTCTGCACCAAAGTAGCCATAATCAACAAAGGAAAACTTCTTGCTGAGGACACAATGGAAAATCTTAAAAGAAGACTAACAGATTTTATTCAGCTTGAAATAGAACTTACAGAGATAACAAAGCAGATTATTGACACCTTAAATTCCTTTGATTTTGTAAAGGAAGTAAAAGGTGAGAAAAATATTTTAACCTTAAAAGTAACATCTGATAAAGATCACAGAGCTGAAATCTCCTCTGCAATAGCTCAAAAAGGAGGAGTAGTGCTTGGCATAAAAAAAAGAGATATAAGCCTGGAGGAGGCTTTCATAACCATAACTCAGAAAAACATCTCCCTTCTGGCAAAAGGTGAGGAGGATGTCTGATGAGAAAAAGAGGAATTATCTATGGGGCCTTGGCTGCAATTTCAATAGTGGCAGTTATAAGTGTAACTTTTTTTGTTAAAGCAAGTTCATCAAAATATGGCACGATTGAAGGAAAAATTGCCGATGAGCTTTCAGGAGATCCTGTAAGAGGAGTAAGAATTGTAGTGGATGGTAGGTCCACCATTTTATATCAAACAACTTCTTATGAACTCACAAAAATACCTCCCGGGGAGTATCTAATCCAGGTTTCCCCTCCCTCAGGATGGGTGAAATTTACAAAAAAAATAAAAATAAACCCAGGGAAAAACAGGCTTGATATACCGTTAAAAGGTGATAAAATTCCTGATTTAAAAGAGATAATTTGCTTTTCAGAATCAAAGAAAGAAGGTATTATAATCGAGGTGAGGTTTGTCGACAGCAAAGGTATAGGGATGACAGAATACCCCAGACTCCCTATAAAAATAGAGGTTACCCTGTGGGAGAGAATAGGAGAAGAAGAAAATTACAAAAAAGGAAAAAAACTATTTGAAGGACCTGTAAAGGACTTCTGGGATTCACAATCCTACCTTGAAAAAAACAAAGGAATTCTTGCCTGGGATAAAATTCCAGGAATAAAATTTGAAGATAGAAAAATGGGCATTATGGAAGTAAGGGTTCATTTAAAACAGGGAAATTTTAAAGACATAATCGATGATGTAAAATTATTCCCCGAAAAGGAGGAAAAGTAATGGAAGAAAAAGAGATATTTCTATCAGCACATACAATGAAAATCCTTGCCAAAAGGGAGCTTTTATCAAGTCTGTACGGATGGGGGTTATATATAGCAATATTTATCTCCTTTCTTGTATCTTCCTTTATCCTGAAAAATTTTCTCCAGGGGATAAGAGAAAATAACATTTTTATTTCCTCTTATCCTCTTAACTTTCCTCTTTTTACCTCGGTTGTAATTATATCTCTTTACCTTGTCATCGTTTCTGCCATATCTATATCAAGAGAAAGAGAACAGGGGACACTGGAAGTTTTATTTTACGGTCCTGTATCTTCTTTTTCTTTCTTAATGGGAAAATACATCACGGATATGCTTCTTTACTTTATAATCCTGGGCTTTTTTGCCATTTACTTTTTAGGAGTATCTCTTCTAACCAACCTGGGCTTTACCATTGCTCTTGTTAAAGCCTTTGTTGTATCAATATTTCTTGCTTCATGCGTGATAAGTTTTGGTCTTTTTATATCCTCTCTCACAGGAAAAGTAAGAAGCTCTATAGTGTGGCTCATAGGTATACTACTTGCATTTCTTGGTATATGGTTTCTCCAGAACATCTTTCTACGCATCCCCTCTGAAGCTCTTTCTTCGTGGATGCGATACCTGCAGAAAACAATAGGTATAATTTATCACTTTGTAAACTGGGTATCTCCCTTTTCTTACCTTTCAAGAGGGATGGAATCAATATGGCTTGGAAGCATGAAACCATTTTTACTTAATATTCTCTACTCTGTTCTTTACACTGTGATTTTACTGGCTCTGTCTGTTCACATCTTGAGAGCAAAGGGGGTAAGAGCATGAAAAAATCTATTTTAAAAATAATAATTTCAATATTAGCACTAATTTTCATATCAACCCAGGTTTTTGCACAGGAAAAAAAAGAGGAAGAGGGAGTTTCAATAAACCTTGCTCCTTTGCGTCAGGAACAGCTGGTTTACAGTTTAAATGTATTTGATGGAAAGGGATGGAGTGGAGGATTTGTCCCTAAAACAGAAAATACCATTTATCTTATAGCAGATAAAAAAAGCGCTATCTGTGCTAAAAAGACTCTTGTTTATTTCTGGCCCATAACTGCAAGATACATGGCAGCCTGGAGAACTTTAAATGAGGACATAGAGGGAACTCTGGAGGTTATAAAAGACGAAAAGGTCATAAAAAAACTTCAAAAAGAAGATACCGTCCTGTGTTATCCAGAAGGATACTGGGGTGAAAAAAATGTCCTTTATAAAGGTGAAGAGGCAAGAAACTGGTACAATAAATACAAGGATGCAGAAAAGAAATACTATGACGAGTTAAAAAAATACTATGATGCAAGGATGGAATACAGAAAAAAACTGGAGAAGTTTTTTGAAGAAGTTAAAAAGAGAAGAGAGGCAGGAGAAAAAGGACCTTTAAACATTGAAATACCAAAAGAGCCTGAACCTCCAAGGGCACCAGACTTTTACGTCACAGAGCCTAAAAAATACTATGTGTTAAATCTTCCTGCAGGAAGGTACAAGATAAGAGTTAGAGCAGGAGATGGAACTATTGTAGAGGGAAGCGAAAAGGACGTCTTAGTATTTACTGCCCGGCGAAGAGGAGGGGTGGGATATGAAATAATCCCGGGCAATCGCTGGACACAAAAAGAAGAGTGCAATGATCCTGCTCAAACAATATACGCTGCTGGAAAAAATGTTCTTTACTTCAGACCTTATAGCCAAGATGAATACAACGAGCTTTACCATAACAAACTCCTTGACCCTCAAAATGAAGGAAGGATTGAAAACTGGAAATGGGTCCATACAGAACCTATTAAAAATGTTTACCTTACTCTTTTTGGCAGAGAGAAAATTCTGGATAGAATAGAAGAAAAACCTTACAAGGTAAAACAGATACCGGGTCCTGAGCTTGGTTACAATATTGTTGAATTTAAAGAAGAATATCCAGGAGAAAAACCAACATTCACAGGATATCAGCTTATCCTATCAGAGAACCTGCGGGAAAAAAGCTATAAAATTTATCTACAGAGTAAAGAAAAGAATAATGAAAACCTCTCAGGAAGTGAAAGGGAAATAAGGATTATTAAAAAGGAGAATGCAAACTTTCTTTATTACCTCTCACTTTTTCCACTCGCCGTGGGAGGAGTGGTATTTGCTATAAGAAGAAGAAAGATAGAAAAATAAAAAGTCCCCCACAAACTAAGCAAAAATAAGGGGTTTTTCTCCTCGAAGAGCTTTTTCTACCATCTTCAGAGCGCAGAATTCCCCACACATGGTGCAAACATCTCTAATTTTTGGCGTTGCAGACTCCCTCATCTCTTTTGCAAGTTCAGGATCAATGGAAAGCTCTATTTGTTTTTCCCAGTTTCTCTTTTCCCTGTTTTTTGCCATCTCAAGGTCCCAGTAAAATGCGTTTCCTATCCCTTTGCTTAGATCCCCTATATGAGCAGCAATCCTTGCTGTAATTACTCCCTCCTTCACATCCTCTAAGGTCGGAAGTCTCAAATGTTCACCTGGGGTAACATAACATAAAAAATCAGCCCCAACGCTTGCAGCATAAGCCCCACCAATTGCAGAGGTAATGTGATCATATCCTGGAGCAACATCTGTAACAACAGGTCCTAAAACATAAAAGGGAGCATTGTGGCAAAGTTTTTTCTCCAGAATAATATTGGTCTCAATTTCCTTAAAAGGTATATGTCCTGGACCCTCTATCATGACCTGAACACCGGCATCTAAAGCTTTTTGTGCCAGCTCTCCCAAAAATATAAGTTCCTGGACCTGAGCTCTATCTGTTGAATCTGCTATACATCCCGGCCTTAAACCATCTCCAAGACTTAAGGTAACATCATATTTTTTTGCTATCTCAAGCAGTCTTTCAAATTCAGAATAAAGAGGATTTTCTTTCTCATTGGCAACCATCCAGCAAGTGAGAAAAGCTCCACCTCTGCTTACTATTCCACCGACTCTTCCTTCTTTTCTCAAACGCTCAAGGGTACTCTGGGTAACCCCGCAATGAACAGTCATAAAGTCAACTCCATCCTTTGCCTGACGCTCTATAACTTCAAAAATCTTCTCAGGACTCATGTGAATTATGCTTCCCTTCTCATGAATTGTTTCTACTGCTGCTTGATAAATAGGCACCGTCCCAAGAGGAAGAGTGGTATTTTTTATTATACTCTGACGAATTTTATCAAGATCTCCTCCAGTGCTAAGATCCATCACCGTATCACTTCCAGCTTTTTCTGCTACTTTAAGCTTTTTAATTTCATAATCAAGATCAACAATATCAGGAGAGGTTCCAATGTTAGTGTTAACTTTTGTCCTTAATCCCTTACCAATACCCTTTACGGAGATATTCTGACGAAGTTTATTTTTTGGAATAATCACCTCTCCCTTTGCAATTTTTTCCAGAAGTTCGTCTTCTTTAATTTTCTCTTCCTGGCACACCTTCTTCATTTCAGGGGTAACATTACCCCTTTTTGCATGTTCAAGCTGGGTCATTTAATTCTCCTTGTTTAAACTAAAACTTTTGATCAAATTTTTAAGTTCTAAAAAAGCTTTTTTAAAGGCAAATTCGTCCACAGAAAATGGCAAATTTTTAATTCGTCGGTCACTGCAAACTTTTGCTGCGATCTCCTCTATCTCACCCTCTTCAAAATAGACACCTCTTTCTTCCATGCTCAAGGGAAGACCTATCTCTCTGTAAAGCTTCAAAACTTTCTTTATAAAATCCTCTTTTTTCCCTTCCAGAATAAACTGTATCAAAACACCAATTGCCACTCTCTCCCCATGCAAGGTGCAGGAGGCTTTACGCACACCACATAGGGCATAATTAAAAGCATGCGCTGCAGCTGATCTGAAATCTTTCCCTCCTATTCTACCTATAAGACCACTAATAAGTATATTCACCTGAACAATATATTCAACCTCTTTAGAACATATGTTGCTATCTGCATCTTTCCTTGCCTTCGGGCCGAATTTTTTTATAGCTCTGTAGGTATAATTTGAGAGATTTAAAGCAAGATCCGCCATAAGGCTTTTATCTTTTAAGATCAAAGTGGGTTTTCCCTCAAACCATTTGGCAAGAGAATCACCCATACCTGCTGATAAAAGCCTTGAAGGAGCCTCGGCTATAATTTGGGTATCAACCAGAACAAGATCAGGAGACCTCCCGAGCTCTTTTGTTCCAAGATAATAGCCCTCTTTTGAATAGAGGGGACAAGAAGAGGCCCATGCTGCACAGGTGGCAGCACTTGTAGGAAAACTTACAAAAGGCAGGCTGGTATAAAATGCTGCTGCTTTTGCTGTGTCAATGGCTTTGCCACCTCCACAACCCACAACAAAATCATGTCCACCCTTTTTTATAGCTTCAATGACCTTAGAAATCTCTTCCTCACAACACTCTCCCGAAAAAGGAAAAATCTTGAAGGAAAAATTGTGTCTTTCTAAATTTTCCTTTAGTCCCTTTTTAAGTATAATTTTCTCAACAAGATGATCTGCTAAAAAAAGCGGATTTTTCCCAAACTTTCCTAAAAAATCCCCTATCTTAAAAATTAACCCTTTTTCCTGAATATAATTAGAAGGAGCAAGCACAAGATTCATTTCAAGCTACAACTTTATTCCCGCTACTTCCAAAACTGCTTCCTCTTTTGGAGGAACAACTTTTGGAGAAGGAGAGTTTCTTATGGCTATATCGGGGTCTTTTAATCCATGACCGGTTAATATACAAACCAGATTAATTTCTTCTCCTGAGTAACTTTTGAAAAATCCTTTTTTATGAAGCTTTATCACACCAGCAAGGCTTGCAGCAGAAGCAGGCTCAACAAAAATTCCCTCTTTGCTGGCAAGCAGTTTATAAGCCTGAATAATTTCCTCATCCTCCACCTTCTCAATTAAACCTCCTGATTCCTGTGCTGCAGCAATTGCTTCCTTCCACCGAGCAGGATTACCTATCCTGATAGCAGTGGCAATTGTTTGAGGGTTTTTAAAAGGGTATCCTTCCACAAGAGGGGCTGCACCTGCAGCCTGGAAACCCAAAATTTTTGGTAAAAAATCTATTTTACCTATATTTTTGTATTCCTTATATCCCTTCCAGTAAGCAGTGATATTTCCCGCATTTCCAACTGGCATAGCCTGAAAATGAGGAGCCTGACCCAATACATCGCATACCTCAAAGGCTGCTGTTTTCTGTCCCTCAATTCTGTCAGGATTTAAAGAATTAACAAGAGCAACAGGATATTTGGAAGTTATCTCTCTTACAAGTTCTAAAGCATCATCAAAATTTCCCTTCACAGCTATAACCTTTGCCCCGTGTAAAAGAGCCTGAGAAAGTTTTCCCAAAGCTATAGCCCCTTCTGGAATAAGGACAATACAGTCAAGACCTGATTTTGCAGCGTAGGCAGCAGCAGAAGCAGAAGTATTGCCCGTGGAGGCACACATTATAGCTTTTGCTCCTCTTTCAAGAGCACAACTTACAGCGACCGTCATTCCCCTGTCTTTAAAAGAAGAGGTAGGGTTTAATCCTTCGTACTTCAGGTAAATATTAATGTTTTTGCCAAGTAGACTGGAAATATTTTTTGCTGGAATTAAAGGCGTATTTCCCTCAAGCAAGGTTACAACAGGAGTCTTTTCTGTAACCGGTAAATACTTAAAATAATGTTTTATAACACCTTCCCACTGCATTTTACCCTCGCAAGAATTATTTAAAAGTCCATTATATTCCAAAGAAAAGACACGTCAAATATCCCAGCTTTCCTCCATATCCTTTCTTCCTCTTAAGGCATGGGTAAGAGTTATCTCGTCGGCAAATTCAAGATCTCCCCCTGCAGGAAGTCCGTGAGCAAGTCGGCTAACTTTGACCTTGAAGGGAGAAAGAAGCTTAAAAAGGTATATTGCAGTTGCTTCTCCTTCTGTATCAGGGTCTGTAGCCAGGATAATCTCCTTCACCTTCCCTTCTTTTACTCTTTCGAGGAGGCTTTCAATATTCAAGTCTTCAGGATTTACTCCTTTTAAAGGGGAAATTGCCCCTCCTAAAACATGATACAAGCCCCTGTATTCTCTTATCTTTTCAAACAGAAAAACATCCTGAGGTTCCTCAACTACACAAATAACACTTTTATCTCTTCCCTCATCTTTACAAATAGCACAGGGGTCTTCCTCTGAAAAATTATTGCAGATAGAACATCTTTTAACCTTATCTTTCACCGCCCTGATAGCCTCTATAAGCCGTAGAGTTTCATTTTTTGGCTGTTTTAATATATGAAAGGCAAGCCTTCTTGCACTCCTCTCACCAATCCCAGGAAGTCTTGTGAGTTGATTTATAAGCCTTTCAAGAGAGCCCACACTGTACATAAGATTATCCTTTAAGGATTAAATATGCCGGGTAAGTTTAAATCAGATAAACCAAGCTCACCCGCTACGCTACTTATCTTCTCCTTTATCCTCTCTTGAGCCTTTTTTATTGCATCGTTTATAGCAGCTATTATGAGATCCTCCAGCATCTGAATATTTTCCTTCTCCAGAAGACTTTTTTCTATCTTAATATCAACTGCCTCAAGCTTACCATTTAAGGTAACCTCTACCATACCTGCACCACTTGAGCCAACAATTTTCTCTTTTGCAAGCTCATTTTGAATTTTCTTTATCTCTCCCTGAAGTTTCTGAAAATCTCTAAATAACCTGAAGAAATTGGGTATCATATTTTACCTCACTTTGCCACTATTTCACCATCAAATATCTCTATTGCCTGAGCAATTATCTCACGCAAGTGATTTTCTCTTTTTTGCTTTGACTTTTCAGAAGAAATATATTTAAATTTAAGGGAAAAATCTTCCGGGAAAACTTTTTTTAACTCCTCATAAATTACTCTCCTGTTATCTTTTTCTTCAAGTGTCTCTTTAATAAAATTGGCACCGGAACCTAAAACAATACACTTTTCCTCTATTGACATAATCTGCATCTTCTCCAGGAAACTACCAAGACTCCTCTTTCTCTTTTTAACTGCCTCCACCACCTTTCTCCATTTTTCAAGGCATTCCTCCTTATCCGAAACATTTCTTTCCTCAGGTACGCTCTGTACCCAAAAAATATCGTCTTTTTTAACAGCTTCTTGCTCCCTTTTTTCCTCCTTTATATCCAGATGACTCTTTTTTTCCTCTTTTACATGAGAAGACACAGAACTTTTTATTTTTTCCTCCAGATCAAGAATTTTCCCGAAAATTGAGGCAAGGTGAGGATCTTTTTCTTTAACCTCTTCCACCTCCACCTCAAAGGAAGAAAGCTTAACCATAAGCATCTCAAGGTAAATTTCAGGAACCGCAGAAAAACGAACCTCCCTCTCTGCAAGAGAAAGCTTTTCTACGAAACTCATCAGCTCCTTCAGAGTGAAATAGTTACTTTGCTTTTCAAGCAAATCCTCATATTTTAAAGGAAAATAAAGAAGCTCCTTTTCCCCCAATTTAAACATCGCAAGGTCTCTTAACCAGTGAAGCCATCCCTTTACTATCCATTGAGGATTTTTTCCCTCTTTCAGAAGAGCGTGTAAGAGTTTTATGTTAGAAAGAGGTCTTCGGTGATAAAGGTTCTCGGTGAATTCAGCGAGAAAATCGGTTTCTATCATACCCAATATACTTACAACATCTTTTTCTTCTATATTTCCCTGGGTATAAGAGACAAGTTGATCTAAAATCTTCTCTGCATCCCTCATACTGTTCTCAGAGGCTCTGGCAATAAGTTGCAGAGCATCTTCACTTGCTTTAACCTTCTCCTTATCAATAATCTGCTTCAGCCTTTCTACAATATCGGAAAATCCTATCTTATTGAAATCAAATCTCTGACAGCGAGAAATAATTGTTGAAGGAACCTTTTCCGGATCTGTCGTGGCAAATATAAAAACAGCATGAGAAGGTGGTTCTTCAACAGTTTTTAAAAGAGCGTTAAAGGCAGGCTGAGTCAGCATGTGAACCTCATCAATTATGTAAACTTTAAATTTCCCCTTCATAGGAGAAAGATTTATTTTTTCTCTTAAATCTCTTACTTCCTCTATTCCTCTATTAGATGCTCCATCTATTTCAAGAACATCAAGAGACTGGCTTCTGCTTATCTCAATACAGTTTGAACATTTGTTGCAAGGGAAAGGTGTTGGACCTTTTTTACAATTTAAAGCTTTGGCAAGGATACGAGCAGTGCTTGTTTTTCCAGTCCCGTGAGGACCGGCAAAAAGGTAGGCATGATTAATTCTACCAAGAGATATGGAATTTATAAGAGTTTTGGTTATATGATCCTGACCAACAATCTCCTGGAAAGTTTGAGGTCTCCATTTCTGTGTTAAGACCTGATAGGTCACACCTTGCTCCCGACTGGTGGAGATGGGGGGATTCGAACCCCCGACCTCTTGCGTGCAAAGCAAGCGCTCTCCCACCTGAGCTACATCCCCGGCTTTCTATAATTTTAAAAAAATCTCTGCGAAAGGCAACCCATGGAGATGGGGGGATTCGAACCCCCGACCTCTTGCATGCGAAGCAAGCGCTCTCCCACCTGAGCTACATCCCCGGCTTTCTATAATTTTAAAAAAATCTCTGCGAAAGGCAACCTGATTTTAACTCAAATTTTCCATTTGACAAAAATGATGTTTTTTGTTAGTGAATATAACCCGAAAAAAAATTGGGAGGAAAAAGAATGGATCATCTTCATCATCTCCACAAATATCCCCAAGATATTGTAAAGCGTTATGAGGGAAATCCCATTATAGACCGAGATGATATCCCCTTTGCCTGTAACACAGTTTTTAACGCAGGGGCTGTAAAATACAAAAATCAGTATATTCTTCTTTTGAGAGTAGAAACACCTGAGGGAAAATCCTGCTTTGTTCTGGCAAGAAGCTTAAATGGCTATGACTTTGAAATAGAAAAAAATCCTGTAATGTATCCCTCAAAGGAGGAACCCTTCGCCACTTATGAAAAAAGAGGAGTGGAGGATCCAAGAATTACCTTTTTTGAAGAAGAGGGAAAATACTACATCCTTTACACCGCTTATTCAAAATATGGACCAAGGATTGCTATCACTGAAACATCCGACTTTAAAAATTTTAAAAGACTTGCTCTTGTATCTCAACCAGGAAACAAAGATGCGGTTCTTTTTCCTGAGAAAATAAACAACCTTTACGTTCGTTTTGACAGACCTTCAACTGGTCCCACTGCAGATATGTGGATATCTTTCTCTCCTGACCTCATTTACTGGGGCAGGTCAAAAGTTGTAATGGAAGTACGTCCAGGGTTCTGGGATTCAGGCAAAATAGGAGCTGGAGCACCTCCTATTAAAACTGAAAAAGGCTGGTTGGAGATATACCACGGAGTGAAAGGGACAGGAGCAGGCAAGATATATCGCCTGGGTTGCGCGCTCTTTGATCTTGAAGATCCCAGCAGGCTAATAGGAAGATCGAATATACCTATAATCTCTCCAAAGGAGTATTACGAAAGGACAGGAGATGTTCCCAATGTTGTATTTACATGTGGACTCGTTGTAGAAGATAATGGGGAAGTGAAAATTTATTACGGTGCAGCAGATACCTCCATCTGCGTTGCTACCTGCAGACTTCAGGATCTTATAGATAACTGTACGCCCCTTACCTAATTTTATTAAGAGTTTGCATCGTCCGAGTTGAGATTTTTTCTGACACAAATAGAGGCACTTGTAACTACATCGTAACCATGAAAATTTGAAGGTTTTTCTTTTGGCAAAACTCGTTTGAAGGAATCCTTTACGATAGAAAACTTCTTAAATGCCTCTAAGGGGAGTTTATTAAAAGAAAAAAATGCAAGAAAGCCCACTGCAACTCCTGCTATTATGTATTTTGAAAACTTCCTCATTAAAAACCTCCTTTTAATTTTAAAGGGTAAGTTCAAATTATAAATTTTTATGACTTTCTGTCAATTATCCGCATTAAAGATGTCAATTAAATTTTAAAATTTCACTTATTTTATAGTGATTTAAACTTTAAAATTTCACCTCTTACATCCTTGTCTGGAGAATAGAATCTTCCATATTATCTTCCTAAAAACTTACACAAAGGAGGATAGTATGGCCAAACAACTGCACAAAAGATTCTCAACCGAAGAGGTAAAAATGTTTCTACAACAGTATCTGGATAATAAGAAAAAACTTCCCTACATCCTGGAGATACTGCAAATTACAAAAAGAAGGTTTTTCCATCTTCTTCAAGAATACAGGGAAAACCCTGATGGATTCTCCATTGATTACAAAAGAAAAAAACCGACCAGAAAGATAAATGAGGAAATTGAAAAAAACATTGTCAATGAACTAAGAATAGAAAAACAGCTTATTGAGGATAAAGAACTTCCTATTATCCACTATAACTACAGTTACATTAAAGATCAGCTGTATAAAAAACATAAACAGAAAGTATCAGTTCCTACCATCATTAAAAGAGCAAAAAAGATGGGCTTCTATAAACCAAAAAAGAGAAAGAAAAAACTCCACGATAGAGAAGTTCAAACAGAATATATTGGCCAGCTTATCCAGCACGATTCCTCTCATCACAAGTTCTCACCCTATGCTAATAAGAAATGGTACCTTATCACAAGCTTGGATGACTTTAGCAGACTCCTTCTTTACTATAAGTTAGTGGAAAAGGAAACAACTTGGGAGCATATTTTAGCTTTGGAGGAAGTTTTTCTTACCTTTGGAGTTCCCTTTCGCTATTATGTAGATTCTCATTCTATCTTCCGTTTTGTCCAGGGAAGAGATAGTATGTGGAGGCGTCATTACCTTCAAACAGATGATGTAGACACTTGAGTGGAAGATGGTATTAAAGGACTTAAACGTTGATGTAACCTATGCTCTATCACCTCAGGCAAGAGGGAAAATAGAAAGGCCCTACCAGTGGATGCAAGATAGAGT
>DRTT01000030.1 GCA_011372105.1 Candidatus Aerophobota bacterium | reverse complement strand
CAAAAAAGAAGTATAGGAATATCCTGTATATTTTTTAGACCATGTCTTACCCCTGCAGGGGCAATCAAACAGCTCCCTTTAGAACAAACCAGCCTTTTATCACCCATTAAAAGTTCCCCTTTACCCTCGACTATATAAAATACTTCCAACACATCATGAGTATGAGGTATAATTTCTCCATTGGGTTCTACTTTTACGTAACGAACCGTTACCTGGGTATTTTCCTTATTCGTTACAAAATCTTGAATCCAAACTCCGGGACTCCCCTTAACAGACTTTTTCCATTGAATATTCTTCATCTCCTCTTCTGGCCTAAAAATCATACCTTTTCCCACTCTATCACCCTCCTCATTTGATAATCTTATTTTAGATAATGACCCAATTTACACCAAAACTGTCACACCAGAATCCTATGCAAAACCAAGAAGTTTTGGCAAAAACATCGGGATAGCTGGCACATAAGTGCATAAAAAAAGAATAGCAATTTCCGCAACCAGAAAAGGCAATATAGCTTTTGTCAATTCTTCCAGCGTAAGATTGCTTATACCACAGAGGATGAATAGACATGCTCCAAGAGGAGGAGTTATTAATCCAATGGTTAAATTAAGCACCATCACAAACCCAAAATGAAGAGGATGAACTCCCAAACCAGTAACCACAGGAGCTAAAATGGGTCCCAGAAGGATTATATTAGGAGATTCAGCCATGAACATACCAGCTATCAGCAAAAAAATATTAACCAATAGTAGCATCATCCAGGGGTTAGTAGTCACAGAAAGCATAATTTGAGCAATTCTCTGGGGTATTTGCTGAGTGGCTAAGATTGTCCCAAAAATATTAGCCGTGCTAATTAACATCAAAACAATAGAAGCAGTTATTCCACTATTAACAAAAATTGAGGGAAGGTCAGAAAATTTAAGAGTGCGAAGAACAAAAAGTGAAATTATAAGAGCATACACTACCGCCACACCTGCAGCTTCTGTGGGAGTAAATACACCACTAAGGAGACCTCCCAAAATTATCAAAGGCATAACCAATGCTAACACAGTATCTTTAAAGCTAATGATAAATTCCCTGAAAGAAATAGGAACTTTTGTCACAGGATAATTCCTCTTCTTGGATATAAAATAAGACACTATCATTAAAGCCAAACCAAGTAAAATACCGGGAAGCATTCCTGCTAAGAAAAGACCAGCGATTGACACTCCCACAGTACAGCCATACAGTACAAATGGGACACTGGGGGGGATAATAGGACCAATAATAGAAGAACTTGCTGTAACTGCCGCACTAAAGTCTACATCATAACCTTCTTTTTTCATCGCTGGCACAAATATTGACCCAAGAACAGAGGAATCAGCAACAGCAACACCTGTTATTCCTGCAAAAAAGATACTGGAAACTATATTAACATGGGCTAATCCTCCACTAATACGACCTACAAGAAAATTAGCAAATTTAATCAAACTCCTTGTTAATCCGCCTCCAGTCATAATGTTCCCTGCAAGGATAAAAAGGGGAATAGCCATTAAGGGAAATTTGTCTATTCCTGTTATCATTTTCTGTGCTATTAATTTAAGAAAAAATACTCTTCCCCCTGCCAGCAAACTTGCAAGCGAAACTAAGCCCATACAAAAAGCAATAGGTATCCCTATTAGTGCAGTGATAACAAAAACTACTACTATTAAAATAACCACTTCTATCCCCCCTTCCTTACCCCATTTGAAAGCAGAAGTTCATACTCCAACTACCACTTACCGATTACCGAAAAAATTCTTCAAATCTTCAAACAAAGATTGGACAGTGTAAAATAAAAATAATATTCCTCCTACAGGAAGTGCCGAATATACCCAAGCCATGGAAATTCTTAAAACAGGCGATAACTGGGTAGATACAAACATAGTCATGCGAAAACCCTCTAAGATAACTACTATAAAGAAAAACAGAACACTGAATTTGGCAATGAGACTCACCCATCTTCTTAAGTCCCAAGGAAGTCTATTCACAACAAAGACAATTCCAACATGAACTCCTCTTTTGAGTCCCAAACTTCCTGCAATGAACGCTGCCCAGATCATCAAGTATCTGGCTACCTCTTCAGTCCAGGGCATAGGTACTTTGATAATAAATCGAGAAATAATAGCCAACACAATGGCTGTTGTCATTCCACCCATCAAACATGCTAAAAACCTCATAGCCCACCTGGTAACAGCTCTATCAATAACACCTAACGCAGCAACAATCCGCTTCATTAAAATCTATCACCTCTTTTTCTTTAAAAACTTACAGATCAGTCAAAACTTCTCCTTCTGGGGATAGCTTCCTTAAAGCAGACTCAGCTTATAATCCTTATCTGCTTTTACAAGCTATCCCCTTCTCTCGCTTACACCTCTTTCTTTATTAGTTAAGAAAGTACCAGATTATTCTACCGCCAATTTCTTCTCTGCATCTTCAATTGCCTGTAGAAATTCATCCACTAATTCTGGACCTATCTGACTTTTAATCCAATCAATCACAGGCTGCTGGCAAGCATCTTTAAACAATCGAAGCTCTTCATCAGTTGGAGTATAGACCTCCATACCATGTTTTCTCAGTTCATCCACACCTAATGCATTAGTCAAAATCTTCATCCCTCGATGAACTAAACCCGACATATCAGCTCCATCCTGCACTATTTGTCTTAAATCAGGAGGCAAGCTCTGATAGAACCTGTCATTTATCCAGGTGAAGTCAATACTGAAAATATGTCCATCTAAAGTGCAGTATTTTTGAACTTCATAAAATCTCTTTGCTACAATGAGACTTACTGGATTTTCCTGGCCATCCACTGTACCTAATTGAAGCGCAGTATAAACCTCAGCCCAAGCGATAGGAGTAGGTATTGCTCCTAAAGCTTCAACCATTTTCATATGAGCAGGATTTTCCATTGTTCTGATTTTTAAACCCCTAAGGTCTGCGGGGGTGCGTATAGGGCGAACATTATTGGTAAAATTGCGATACCCATTATCGTTTATATCAAGACACCGCAAGCCTGTTTTCTTTCTGATATCCTCAATTAATTTTTGGCCAAACGGACCATCCAATACCTCCCAAGCAATTCTTCTGTTTTTGAAAGCGTAAGGTATTGCAGTGGCTAAAATTTGAGGATAAAATCCAGCTACTGATCCTTCACTTGTATTAGCCATTTCTATGGTGCCAAGCTGCACACCTTCAAGCATCTCGCGTTCTGAACCCAACTGACAGGCTGGATAGATTTCAACTTTTATACGACCTCCAGATTTTGACTCTACATAATGTTTGAATGACACAGCATCAGATTGCTCGGGTAACTTAAGAGGATCAGGAGGACCTCCGTGAGCATACTTTATAACAATTGTCTTAGCCTCCGCCAAAAAACTGTTAAAGCCGCTCACCATCACTATCATTCCTACCAAAATTATCATGTTTATCACTTTTTTCTTCTTTATCATATTTACACCTCTTTTCTTTTTTCTCCTGCGATAGATTTTTCTCTGCTTCTTCTCATCACCTCCTCGTATAGTTTTGAAGTACACCCTCTTTTACCACCTTTCACTCTTTAAGCAACCTTAATCTAAAATATTAAATTTTCCAGCTCATTTAATAAAACCCAAAATAATTAAAAATGCGCTCTTTGGCTTTCTCAATATGCTCCATCATCATTTTTTTGGCTTTTTCCGCATCTCGGGCTTTAATAGCCTCTAATATAGCTTTATGCTCCTTTAGAGCTTGTCTGGCTCTTTCTTTGTCTCTTGCTAAACGCATTCTAAACGCATGAACAAGAGTACTAAGGTTATGCATAATGCTAATAAGCCTGTCATTCTGGCAATTACTTATAATCATACCATGCAATTCTATATCGAATTCCATGCAAGCTTTCCAATTTTCACTACTTAAAGACTGCTCTGCTTTTTCAAGAAGAAAACTTAGCCGTTGTAGTTGCTTCTCATCAATAAAAAGAGTTGCTTCCTTTGTAGCTAAACCCTCCAGCACTTTTCTAATTTGATATATCTCTCTAATATCTTTTTCATTCAACCTTTTTACATACACCCCTCTACGAGGAATAATCTCCACCAATCCCTCATTAGATAATCTGGTTAAAGCCTCTCTTACTGGCGTCCGACTTACTCCAAATTCAGAAGCTAATTCAGTATCAAGCAATCGTTCACCAGGCTTCAATTTTTCATTAATAATTTGCTTTTTAAGACTTTTGTATACCTTATCACTTATATTTAAATGGCTTTTCATCGTTGATTATAAAGAATTGTATATTTTATTGTATATTGCACTATATTGTTATTTTTGTCAAGTCGCTCAGGATGTATAATAAAAATTGTGGTAAGAAGATGTATTCTGCTCCAGGAGAGAATTTGGCACTACGAACAAACTAATTTATGTCTTTTATCTTACCAATTTTTCAAAGAATGCCAGGATCCTTTTCCATAGAGCATTACAGGGATCAAATCTGAGATAAAAAACAAATCACCAATCTTACGTCACCTTAAAAATTGCCTTTTAAATGGCAAACATGGGCAAGATGGCTTTATCTCATCTCTTTCTGTCTTAGAATCTTTACAAACTCTGCTGGACTAACAACTTTTATTCCTTTGTAAGACCTCAATTTTCTAAGGTGCTCATCTCCGGTTACAATATAATTTGCCTTCCCCTCTACTGCTGCAACAACAAATTTATCATCATAGGGATCCTCAGCTACTACTTTTAGTTTTAGAGAGCCTGGAGTAAGAATGGCAATCTTTGCTAAATCCTGGATGAGCTCATCTCTTTTTTTGTCTGTCCAGGAACTTAGTTTTTTGATCCTGGGTCTAAAGATTACCTTTTTAATCTCTTTTAAGATCTGCGGGGAGATTACCAAATCTATCTTTCCCTCCTGCCAAGCTTTGAGGACTTTAGCAGGATTCCCTCTTGGAGCGAGGGTAGCTGAGATGAAAAATTGGTATCAATAACCACTTTCAGCATCTATTTTGCTTTTTTCCTTACCTTTTCCATTTCTTCCTTTACTATCTTTTCCACCTCTTTTGGCTTTAAATCTTTGTTTTTCTTCCAGTTCTCTTCCACTAATTGGAAAAACCTTTTTCTTATTTTATCCCTCTCAATTACTGTTAAAGGTTTGAGGATGATTTTATTTTCTTCAAGTTCTGCATTTAAAAGATCCCCTTCTTTTAAATCCAAGGCTTTTCTAAGTTTAGCTGGCAGAGTAAGTTGTCCATTTCTAAGTATTTTAACTGTTGGCATCTTAGATTCTCCCTTCATAATTAGTTATCTACACAATTAGTATAATTCATAAATAGAAAAAGTCAATTTTAAGTCTCGCGAAAGCTATGGAGTAGAAATATATCCTGCTACAAATTGAAGTCTTCTGAAAAAACTCCAGCAGAAAGACAGAAGGCACAATGTAATGATAAAACTTTTAAAGAGAACAAACTTTGGTATGAGAAATCCTAAAGCTTATTGCAAAGAAAATGATGTTGGGGCCCTTCCCATGAGATCTTCACCACAGGTTTTGACTTAGAGCCAAAAAGATAAATGCGAATAAGGTCATTCTTAGCTTTTTATCCTGTTGTTAAATATTTCCAGGCTTAATGCCGCTTCTTGACATAGAATTTGCTGAAAGTAAAATGCAAACTATGAGTGAAAACAAAAAAACAAAACAAAATATCCTTGTGGTAGGTGCAGGAAATATACTTCTGGGAGATGAGGGAATTGGGATTCACGTAATAAGAGAACTTGAAAAATTAACTCTTCCTGATAATGTGGAAATAATGGATATCGGAGTCTTTTCTTTATCTCTTATAAGTCATATTACAGGTAAAGAGAAAGTCATAATCATTGATGCATTAAAATCAGGAGGAAGTCCTGGCAGTATATATCGCCTTTCAGTTGACAATCTGGAATGGAATAAAAAAGATTACCTTTCTCTACATCAGCTTGGGATTGAGGAAATGCTTTGTTTTTTAAAAGAAGAAATACCCAAGGAGAAAATTATAATAATTGGAATAGAGCCTGGGGAAATTAGATGGGGAATGGAACTTTCTCCGTGTTTAAAAGAGAAAATACCGCAAATAGTGAAACTTGTGGTAGAAGAAATCAAAAGGAGCTAAAATGCTAATACTGGGAATAGAAACCTCCTGTGATGAAACTGCAATCGCAGTTGTAGAAGATGGAGAAAAAGTTCTCTCAAATCTTGTAGCCTCACAGGTTGAATTCCACAGAGAATTTTATGGGGTAGTCCCTGAGGTTGCCTCAAGAAAACACCTTGAGACAATTTTACCTCTGTTAAAAAAAAGCCTTGAAAAAGCAGGAGTGGGGCTTGGAGATATAAATGGCGTTGGAGTAACCTGTGGTCCAGGACTTCTTGGTTCTCTGCTTGTGGGAGTAATGGTAGCAAAGGGTATTGCTTTTTCTCTTAACCTTCCTCTTGTAGGAATAAATCATCTTGAAGCTCACCTTCACGCTGCCTTTCTCTCCAATCCCTCACTTTCTCCACCTCTTGTTGGACTTGTCATCTCAGGAGGACATACAGAGCTTGTGTATATAAACAAAGAGGGAGAATACAAGCTTTTGGGTTCTACAAGAGATGATGCAGTAGGAGAAGCGTTTGATAAAGTGGCAAGAATTTTAAACCTTGGTTATCCAGGAGGACCAATTATTGAAAAAATTGCCAGAAAAGGAGACCCCTCAAAGATAAAACTCCCTCTACCTCAATTTAAAGAGGAAACCTTTGACTTCAGTTTCAGTGGTATTAAAACAGCAGTGCTTTATCTTGTAAGAAAAATGAAAGAAAAAAGAACCTCTTTACCTGTGGAGGATATAGCAGCAAGCTTCCAACTTCAGGTAGCAAAAATAATTCAGGAGAGGATAGCACAAGCCGTTAATCTAAAGAAAGTTAAAGATGTTGTAATTGGAGGAGGAGTAGCTTCCAACAGATTCATAAAGGAGTTTCTTTTAGAAAAATTTAAAGGAAAGGTGAATCTGTACATTCCCCCTCCTGAGCTTTGCACTGACAATGCAGCCATGGTAGCAGCTCTTGCTTATCACAAGATAAAAAAGGGGCAAATCTCCTCTCTTTCTCTTGAAGCCCAGCCCGGCCTTAAAATTGGTTAATCCCACCCAAGAAATTCTCTTTCTTCTACTTTTTCAAGTAGCCTTTCCACCTCATCATCAACAATCCACTTATCATACACTGTCTCATCTATTTCATCTAAAAACCTGGATGGTTTCATAATTACGGCCTGTCGCCAGTTTCCGCCAATTATAGGATAACAGAGATAAAGCTCCTCTTTTGCTCTTGTTGCCGCAACATAAAGAAGTCTTCTCTCCTCCTCAAGACCATCAAGATTTTTAAGAGCTTTTGCCGCTGGAAAACGGCCATCTGCAAGCCAGATAACAAAAACAACAGCCCACTCAAGACCTTTTGCCTGATGAACTGTGGATAAAACTACGCACTCATCCTCTTCTTCTCCAAACACTACCGTTTCTGATTCCACACTTCCATAAAGAGCAAGTTCTGACAGGAAGTTTCTTAAAGAAGAATAACTTCGGGCAAAACTTGCAAGCTGGTTTAAATCTTCCAATCTCTCACCATAGTCAGGATATTTTGATTTCAGGTAATCTCCGTATTCTCTCTGAACAATAAAATGAATCATCCCGGCCGGATTCTTTCTGAAAGACTTTTCCTGCAAGAAAGATAAAGTTTCAACAAAACTTGACCAACCGGGGGGAGTTTTTCCCCTTGAGAAATTTTTCTTAATCTCGTCTGACTTTATTCTCTCAAGTGGATTTTCACTTGCCAAAAGGTCTTTCCATAATTTATCTGCAGTGACATTTCCAACACCCTTTAACATTTTAAAAAGTCTCTTCCAGGAAAGCTCATCCTTCGGATTAACAAGAATCTTCAAGTAAGCTGTAACATCTTTTATGTGAGCCCTTTCAAAAAACCTCAAACCAGACCTTACCACAAAAGGGATACCCCTTCTTGTAAGTTCCATCTGGATTTCCATTGAATGATAATGTGAGCGATAAAGAACTGCTATATCTTTAAGTTCCCTTCCTTCGTCTCTGAGTTCAAGAATTCTCTCTGCCACAAACTCTGCCTGCTGGTTAACATCCCTGAGGGGAATAACAGCTGGTTTAAAGCCGCCCTTTTTGACAGGGCGCAGTATTTTGGGGAACTGTCTTTTATTGGAAGCTATGATACAGTTGGTGAGAGAAAGAATGGGAGGAGAGCTTCTGTAGTTTATTTCTAATTTAAAAATTTTGGCATCAGGGTATCTTTTGGGAAAATCTATTATGTTGTTAAAATCTGCTCCTCGGAAAGAATATATACTCTGAGAGTCATCACCCACCACCATGAGATTGCGGTGAAAAGAAGCTACAAGGTCCACTATCTCTCCCTGAATCTTATTTGTGTCCTGGTATTCATCTACAAGAATATGAAGAAATCTTTCAGAATAAAAAGTCCTTATATCAGGATGTTCCACAAAAAGTCTTTTCCAGTTAAAAAGAAGGTCATCAAAATCCATGAGATTGAGTTTTTTCTTTCTCTCTCTGTATTTTTCTATAACTTTTTTTATCTTCTCAATCTCCTCTGCAAAAAAAGGATACTTATACCTTACAACATCCTCTATACTTTTTCCTGTATTTATAGACAAACTGTTTATATCGGATAAGATTTGAGAGGTAGGAAATCTTTTCTTTTTTACATCTATAAATTCACTTATGCAAACATCCATAAGATCCTTTGAATCTTCTCTATCCATTATTGTGTAGCTGTTATCGTACCCCAAAAGGTGAGCGTGACGCCTTAAAATAAGATTTCCTATATGATGAAAAGTTCCTCCAACTATTCTCCTGGCCTGAGAAGACACAAGATGCTCCACTCTGTGCAGCATCTCGCGTGCTGCTTTGTTAGTAAAAGTAACAAGCATTATCCTTTCGGGAGGTACCCCACAATCAAGAAGCCAGGCTACTCTATAGGTAATGGTTCTTGTTTTACCACTCCCTGCCCCTGCAATCACCAAAATAGGTCCTTTATCAGCTGTTACTGCTTCAAGTTGTTGCTCATTAAGATGCGCCTCGTAATTTATGCTTTTTTCAGAACTTCCCTTTCTTACACCCTTAAGATTAAATTTTTTAATCAAATTTATCCCCTTTAACCAATAATTTTAACCACTTCTTCAAAGGGCTTCCTATAAGTGGGTTTTGGTGAAGAGGCAGGGTAGCCAAGTGGCGTAAGTGCAATTGGCTCAAGCTCGTCAGGAAGAGCGAGTATTTTTTTTATTACAGAAGGGTTAAATGCTCCAATCCAGCATGTTCCAAGACCTTCGGCTGTAGCAGCAAGCACTAAATGTTCCATAGCAATCGCAACATCAACATCAAGATAACTCTTTCCATCAGGTCTCTTCCAGGCCTGCCCAGGCAGTCCACAGGCACAAATAACAAGTGGTGCATGCCAGAACCAGTTTCTGTTATACTCATCAGGAAATTCTTCTTTAATCTTTTCTGTATTCACCACAAAAAACCGCCATGGTTGGCGATTAGCGGCAGAAGGTGCAAGCCTTGCTGCTTCAAGAACCCTTCTAACCTTCTCCTCTTCCACAGGTCTTTTTCCATACCTTCTTACACTCTTTCTTTTCCTTATCACCTCGTAAAATTCCATCCCTTCCCCCCTTTAAGTTACATAGTTAAAAAGAAACCTTTTATTTACTATAGCCTCATTTGACCTTATGTCAATGCATCGCATAAAGCGCGAAAAGCTTTTAATTTGACATATGTCCGAAATTTTTTTAGTATACATAGAATAGGAGGTGAGATAATAAATGATAAAAAGAAGGTTTTACCTGATATTTATAAGTTGCATTTTAACCTTTGCCCTTCTCTCATCCTCTGTTTTCTCATCTGAAAAACAAGAAAAACAAACACCTTTAAAAAAAGTAGTTATGATTATCGCACATAAAAACTTCAGAGATGAGGAGCTTAATATACCAAAGGCTATGATGGAGAAAGCTGGAATAAAAGTGGATGTAGCCTCTTCCTCAAAGGATACTGCTGTGGGAATGCTGGGAACAACTGTTAAACCTGACATTTTAATTGAGGAAATTGATGTAAAAGATTATGATGCCTTTATCTTTGTTGGGGGAGTAGGAGCATCTTTTTACTGGAATAACAAGTTAGCTCACTCAATAGCTCAAAAAGCCTTAAAACAAGGAAAAATTCTCTGCGCTATATGTATTGCACCGGTTACTCTGGCAAATGCTGGTGTATTAAAGGGCAAAAAAGCTACCGTCTGGCCAGGTGAAAAGGAAAAATTAATAGCAAAGGGCGCGATTTATACTGGAAATAAGGTGGAGGTAGATGGGAATATAATAACAGCAAGTGGTCCTGATGTAGCAGAGAAATTTGGAGAAAAAATAATCCAGATCCTCTTATCTACAGAATCCACAAAGAAAAGCTAAATCATTGAAAATTGCAAATTTCCCAGATCTATTAAGAGAAAAGGAGGAGGTAAAGATGGATGTAATGGAAGCTATTGAAAAAAGAAGAAGTGTAAGAGCTTACCAGCAGAAACCTGTAGAGGAGGAAAAACTTAAAAAAATATTAGAGGCAGCAAGACTTGCACCCTCTGCAAAAAACTCTCAAGCCTACAAATTTGTTGTGGTGAAAGATGAAAAACTCAGGAAAAAACTGATGGAAGCAGCTGCCAATCAGCGTTTTGTGGGTGAGGCTCCCATTGTGATAGTCGCTGTTGCACTTAATCCAGAGTATGTAATGACCTGTGGGGTACCTGCTTATGCTGTTGATGTGGGAATAGCTCTTGAACATATGGCGCTTGTTGCTGCAGAGGAAGGTCTTGGAACCTGCTGGGTAGGAAAGTTCTATCAGGACCAGGTTAAAAGTATCTTAAATATACCTGAAAAATATAAGGCAGTTGCCTTGCTCCCCTTAGGTTATCCTGCAGACACTCCTGGTAGAAAATACAGGAAAACCTTAGAAGAGCTTGTATGCTATGACACATTTAGTGAATAAATAGTGAATAAAAATGTAAAATTATATGGAAATTTCACTGCGTTTGAAACTCCTTTTTGTGTTGATAGTAGTTGGAATTATATTCCTTACAGGAACAGCAGGTTACGTTTACATAGAAGGATGGTCTGTACTTGATTCTCTCTACATGACCGCTATAACGCTAACCTCCGTTGGCTATCAGGAGGTTCACCCCCTTTCAGAAACAGGAAGGATATTTACCATATTCCTTGTTATATGTGGATATGGAATGCTGGCGGTTATGGTAGGGCTCGTCAGCACTTTTGTTATAGAGACAGAGTTCACGGAGATTAGAAAGCTCAGAAAAATGGAAAAAAAACTCCAAAAACTTGAAAATCATTATATAATCTGCGGTGGGGGAAGAATTGGAGAAAGAGCAGCAGAAGAATTTATAAAAACAAAAACTCCTTTTGTTATAATAGAAAAGAGGGAGGAAAGGGTTAGCTTTCTCATTGAAAAATATGAAGATATTATCTGTATAAAAGGGGATGCTACAGATGAGGATATCTTAAAAAAAGCGGGAATTGAGAAGGCAAAAGGAATCCTGGCAACTTTTCCCTCAGATGCAGATAACCTATTTGTGGTGATTTCTGCAAAAGCGATAAATCCTTCTTTGCGAATTATATCTCGTGCAGCTGAGGAGGAAACACAGAAAAAGCTTATTGCAGCAGGAGCAGATGCGGTAATCCTGCCAAATCTAACTGGAGCTTTGCGAATGGTATCTCTTGCCATTCGTCCAAATGTTGTATCCTTCCTTGATGTCATGACAGGAGCAGGTGAGGTCACCCTGAATCTGGAAGAAGTAAAAATACCTCCCTCATCACAGCTTGCAGGGAAAACCTTAGGAGAAGCTCAAATTCCTCGAAAAACAGGTCTGATAGTTATTGCCGTTAAAAAAAGAGATACACAAACTTTTAAATTTAACCCTCTTTCAACAGAAAAACTTGATTCAGAAGATGTCCTCATAGTGCTTGGCAACAGTGACCAGATAAAAAAATTAAAAGAATACGTAAAAAGAGGAGCAATATGAAGCCAAGAGAAAGAGTTGTTAAAGCTTTAGAACACAAAGAGCCTGACAGGATCCCAGTTGATATGGGAAGTCCTGTTACCTCCATCCACGTAAAAGCCTATGTTAGACTTAAAAAATACCTCGGGATAAATGAAAAAAACCCCAGAATTATTGATAACATGCAACAAATAGTAGAAGTGGATGAACCCGTCCTTGAAAGGTTTTCTGTTGATATAAGACATATTCATTTAAAGCCTGCAAAGAAATGGCAGCTTCTTCCTGATGGAAGCTATATTGACGAATGGGGAATAAAATATAAGACTTCAAAGGGAAGCTTCTACTACGATATGTGCGAACATCCTCTGGCAAATGCAACCCTGGGGGATCTTGATAAATACACCTGGCCAGATCCTGATGATCCAAGAAGAGTGGAAGGTTTGAAGAAAAAAGCAGAAGAACTTTATTACAACACAGATTATGCTATTGCTCTAAATGGATTCAGTGAATGTCTTTTTGGTCTTCCTTCCTGGCTGAGAGGTCATGCCCAGTTTTACATGGACCTTCTTGTCAACAGAAAATTTGCCGAAGCTCTCTTGGACAGACTCCTTGAGTATGAGATAAAACTTGCCAGAAACGCCCTGAGGGAGGTGGGAAAATACATTCAGGTGGTAAGAGTTGCAGATGATTTAGGGACAGAAAAAGGTCCCATTATCTCTCCTTCTCTTTACAGGGAAATAATAAAACCAAGACAGAAAAAACTTTACCAATTTATAAAAGAACACTCAGGAGCAAAACTTCTTCTTCATTCCTGTGGCTCTGTATATGACCTTATCCCTGACTTTATAGAAATTGGGGTGGATGCTCTAAATCCCATTCAAGTTAGTGCCAGGAATATGGATACTAAAAAATTAAAACAGGAATTTGGAGATAAAATAACTTTCTGGGGAGGAGGATGTGATACTCAGAAAATTCTGCCTTTTGGAACAATAGATGAGATAAAGGAAGAGGTTAAAAGAAGAATAAAAGACCTCGCACCAGGTGGAGGATTTATTTTTGCTGCTGTGCACAACATTCAGTATGATGTATCTCCAGAAAAAATCTGCACGCTCTATGATACAGCACT
>DRTT01000005.1 GCA_011372105.1 Candidatus Aerophobota bacterium | reverse complement strand
CTCAAAGCAAATATTCAACTTGCCAGGATGGGAGTTTTAAAACCAATAATTCTTTCTGGCTGGTGCAGACCATTTAAAGAAGATATAGAAAAAGCACTTGAGATAGGAATAGAAAATGTAAACATCTCTATCTCCACATCAGAACAAATGGTAAGGGGAAAATTTCAGGGAAGGGTTGTAAGAAGACCACAAGAGGATTCCTCCAAACCAAGCATAATAGGTATGGTGGTTGAAACTGTAAGATTTGCCAAAGAAAATGGAATGAAAATAGTAGGAGTTAATGCTGAAGATGCATCAAGAACTGATGATGAATTTTTAATTGAATTTGCAGTTGCAGCAAAGGAAGCAGGGGCAGATAGAATAAGATACTGCGACACTCTTGGTTACGACGATCCTTTCACCATTTATGACAGAGTTTACAGGTTAGCAAAAGAGGTTCAAATTCCTATTGAACTTCATTGCCATAATGACCTTGGTATGGCTGTTGCCTGTTCTGTTGCAGGAGCCAAAGCTGCAATAGATGCAGGCGTTGATGCTTACATCAACACTACAGTGAATGGAATGGGGGAACGTGCCGGAAATGCTGACCTTGTATCAGTTATACTTGCCCTTAAAAAGGCAAGCGGCTTTGATAAACTCAATCTCTTAGACGAGAGAATTGACCTTACCAAAGCCTGGAAAATTGCAAAATACGCCTCTTACGCCTTCGGTGTTCCTATACCTATTAACCAGCCAGGTGTGGGAGAAAACGCTTTTGCTCATGAATCAGGAATTCACGCGGATGGTGCATTGAAAGATAGAAAAAACTATGAACTTTACGATTATAGAGAACTTGGTAGGGGAGAGCCGGAAATAATAGAGACCGGGAGAAAAATAACAACTGGAGAATATGGAGGAATAAAAGGATTTAGAAACGTTTACGAGAAGCTTGAAATAGAATTTAAGGACGAAAAGGAAGCTTACAAGATATTAGAACTTGTTCGTTACGCAAATGTGCACACTCAAAAACCTTTAACTGATGATGAGCTTCGTTTCATAGCAGCTTTCCCCGAGCAAGCAAAGCTTATTTTTACAGTTATTCCTCCAGTGTAAACTTAGAGGATAAAATCTCTTGAGAAAGGTAGGTAACATCACCTGCTCCTACTGTAACTATTAAGTCATTTCTTTTAAGATTTTCTCTTATAAAATTGATCACGTCTTTTTTGGAAGAAAAAAAATAAGTGGGAAGTTTTCTCTTTTTTTTGACGTGTTCAAAAAAAGACTTCCCATCTATCCCCGAAATTGGCAATTCACCTGCAGGGTATATTGGAAGAAGAACAAGCACATCAGCTTCATCAAAAGCGGGTGCAAATTCGGATAGAAGTAATTTTGTTCGCGTGTAACGATGGGGCTGAAATATGGCGATAATTCTTCTCTTAAGCCTTTTGAGTTCTTTTAAGACAGCTTTTATTTCAGTTGGATGATGAGCATAGTCGTCAAAAACGGGAATTTTTCCCATCTCTCCAACTTTTTCCAATCTTCTCTTTATTCCTTCAAAATGAAAAAGAGCCTTTTTTATTTTTTTCCAATCAATCCCTAAAAAAATCCCCACACCTATTACAGCAAGACAGTTGTAGACATTGTGAAAGCCGGCAAGAGGAACTTCCACCTTCCCCAATAAGTTTTTTTTAAACATAACCTCAAAGCTTGCCTGAAGAGGCTTAAGATCAATATTTTTTGCCCAAATATCAGCCTTAGAACTTAAACCGTAGGTTAAAATCTTTCCTTTTCTCTTTTTCTTTGTGGTCAAGAGGTAAAAAAGTGCAGGGTCATCAAAGTTAAAAATACCTACCCCCTCAGGTTTAATTCTATCTATAAACTTTGAGAAAGCCTGCAAAATATTTTGGAATGAATGATAAAAATCAAGATGATCTTTCTCAATGTTAGTGATAACAGCTATATCCGGGTGATGAAATAAAAAAGAGCCATCAGATTCATCAGATTCTACTATCATCCATTCCCCTCTTCCAAATCTGCTGTTTGAATCTATCCTCTTCAACACCCCTCCAACAAGTATTGTGGGGTCTTTTTCTGCATCCAGCAGAAGCTCTGATATAAGAGCAGTTGTTGTAGTCTTTCCATGGGTTCCGGCAATAACTATACTTTTTTTCAGATTAGCGATTTCCGCAACAAATCTTCCCCTTGAAATAAGAGGAATTCCTTCAAGCTTTGCCTGGATTATTTCAGGATTGTCCTGCTTAATAGCTGAGGAAAAAATAACAAGGTCCTTACCTTTAACATGCTCTTTTTTATGTCCTGAATAAAAAGTCATCCCTTCCTCGCAGAGTCTTCTTATAATCTCTGTTTTTCTCAAGTCTGAACCGGACACCTTATATCCTGATTCAAGAAGTATCCTGGCAAGACCACTCATACCTATCCCTCCAACTCCGACAAAATAAACATGCATCATCTTCTCCCTGCAAGCTCCATAATTAAACTTAAAAGAGCACCTGTAGCTTCCGGATTCCCTAATTTCCTGGATGCTTCTCTCATTTTCTCTCTCATCTTTTCATCCTCTACCATTTTCTTAATCTCTTCTTTAAGAAAAGAGGGGGTAAGCTTTTCCTGAACAATCACCTTAGCTGCTCCTTCTTTTTCCAGAAAACGAGCATTTTTTAATTGATGCTGGTGAGTGGCAAAAGGATAAGGAACAAGAATGCAGGGGATACCTCTCGCCGTTATTTCCGAGATTGTAGTTGCTCCACTTCTCGAAATAACAAGGTCACATGCTGCAAGAGCGTTGTGAATATCAGAAAGATAAGAAAATACCTTCCCTCTTATCTTTACCTTCTTGAGCCTTTCTTTTACCCACTGATAATCTTTCTGCCCTGATATGAGAATAAACTGAATGCTCTTCCCAATCTCTTCCTGTTGAAGAAGACAAAGAGCTTCAACTGCAATCCTGTTTAAATACCGGGCTCCCTGGCTCCCTCCCATAAAAAGAAGGGTAAATTTCCCCTCCTCCAGCTGTAAATTATCTATTGCCTTCTTTTTTGAAGTTGTAATAACCTCCTCTCTCACAGGATTTCCAGTAACAACTGCTTTTTTTCTTTTTCTATGGGAAAGGCGAGCTTTAGTACAGGAAAAACTTAACACAACCTTTGAGGCAAAGGGTAAAAGAGCTCTGTTTGTAAGAGAAAGAGAAATATTTTGCTCACAAATTACTGCGGGTTTACCGGTTAAAAAGGCAAAAAAGACAGGGAAAAGTGAGTGAAAGCTACCCATTCCCACCACAATATCAGGGTTAAAAGATAATATGTAGAAAAGAGACTGGATAAAAGATAAGAGCATTTTAAATAAAAAGTTTAAAAATGATATTGGCGAAAAAGATCTTGGAAAGGGAGGGGCATTTATGGTTTTAAATTGAACTTTTTCCCTCTCAACAATTCTTCTTTCCCATTTTTTTCTTCCACCAATCCACAAAACAAAAGCATTAGGAAATTTTTTCTTTATTTCTTTAACAAGAGCAACTGCTGGATAAATGTGTCCCCCTGTCCCGCCTGCAGCAATTAAAATTCTCATTACAAATTTTATTTTCCTTTTTTACCCCAGGCATAAACAACAGGAGTTGCCACAAAAATAGAGGAGTAGGTCCCAACCACCACTCCCACAAGGAGGGAGAATGTAAACCCATGCAGAGGTTCTCCTCCCCAGAGAAAAAGAACAAGCACCACGATAAAGGTGGTAAGGGAAGTTATAATAGTCCGGGATAGAGATTGATTTATACCCAGGTTAAGTACACTTTTTGGAGGTAATTTTTTTCGCCTGAGAGTCTTCATATTTTCCCTGATTCTATCATAAATAACGATGGTATCATTTAGAGAGTAACCAACTATAGTTAAAAGGGCAGCTACAATAGGCAGTGTGAACTCAAATCCACCAAGAGAAATTGCTCCCACGGTTATTAGAACATCATGGATAAGTGCCACAACTGCTCCCACTGCAAAGCGAAACTCAAATCTCCAGGCAATGTAAATAAGCATTCCAATCAAACTAAAAATAACAGCCATAAAAGCATTTTTCTGTAGTTCTTTACTCACCTTTGGTCCTATAAGGTCTACACTGAGAACTTCAAAAGAATTTTTTTCTCCAAATTTATCTTTTATAGCCTCTTGAATTTTAGATGCCATCTGACGGGAGGTGATGTTCTGAATAACAGAGGTAAGAACCTCCTTTGACACCTTATTTATATTTATTTTGTCACTTTCAGCAGGACCGGTAGTAAAGGAAGCTGAAATATTTTCATATCCTATCTCCTCCACTCCTGGAATGTTTCTAAGATCCTCCAGATTTTTAATCCCTCCTTCTTTTTCACGATAATTTATTATATTGGAGGCTATTTTTTCAGAAATTCTTAGAAGATGATATCTTATAAGGACAGTATTTTCCTCTTTTTTTCCATACCTCTGGATTACAGCTGTTCCCATACCCACCCTGGCAAGCGCAGATCTTATATCGCCCACTTCAAAAGGTTTTTCAAATTTAAGGCGAACTTCAATTCCACCTGTAAAATCAAGCCCAAGCTTCGGTCCTCCTTTCACTACCATGGAAATAATCCCAATGGCAATAGCTATACCCGATACCACAAAAGCCACTTTCCTCCACTTAATGAAGTCTATTTTAGTTTCACCTATGAGTCGCATCTTCACCTCTTTCTATATTTTTTTATATGCTAAGCCTTTGAACAGGCCTTTCTTCCAGAAGAAGATTAAATATAGCCCTTGTAACCACCACCGCGGTGAAAAGACTTGCAAGAATACCTATAGAAAGAGTGGTGGCAAATCCTTTAACAGGTCCTGTCCCAAACTGAAACAAAATAAGAGCCGTAATTAATGTGGTGATGTTGGCATCAAGAATTGTCCTTAGAGCTCTATCGTATCCCACATCGACAGCAGAACGTGGAGCCCTCTCTTTTTTAAGCTCTTCCCTGATACGTTCAAAAATTATAACATTTGCATCTATGCTCATGCCAATAGTTAAAATTATACCGGCTATGCCTGGAAGAGTAAGGGTAGCTTTTAAAGCGGCAAGTGAGGCCATCAGAAATAAAAGATTTAAAATGAGGGCAAGGTCAGCTATCAAACCCGCCTTTTTGTAATAAACACCCATGAAAATAAGAACAGCAATAAGTCCTATTATTCCTGATAAAAGACCTTTCCTGATAGAGTCTTTTCCAAGAGAAGGACCAACTGTTGTATTTTGAATTATATTAAGAGGGATAGGCAGGGCACCTGATTTCAGAACTATCCTGAGTTCGTTTGCCTCCTCCATGGTGAAATTTCCTTCTATAACAGCCTTTCCTCCCGTGATACGAGTCTTTATAACAGGAGCAGACTTTACCACATTATCTAAAATTATGGCAAGTCTTTCTCCCACATGTTTCCCTGTGATATCAGCAAACTTTTCTGCTCCTTCTTTTGTAAAATCAAGGGCAACATAAGGTTGCCCCCACTGGTTTATCTCAACTCTTGCATCTTTTATGGCACTTCCTGTTAGAAGAGCCTCTTTTTTTACAAGGTAGGCTTTCCCCTCAGAGTCATACAATATCTCATCTCCTGCAGGAATATCTCCTTCAAGCGCCTTGTTTAAATCTCCTTTTTCATCTAAAAGTTTAAACTCAAGAAGAGCTGTCTTCCCTATAAGCTCAATTGCCCTTTGAGGGTCCTCTATACCAGGAAGATCAACCACAATTCTTGTCAGTCCCTGTCTTGCTATGGTAGGTTCTCTAACACCAAACTGGTCTATTCTATTACGAATAACCTCAAGAGCTGTATCAACAGCATCTTTTACACTTTCACCTGGAGGCAATCTTCTTGTATCTGCCTCCAGCACAAGATGCATACCTCCTTTAAGATCAAGTCCAAGATTTATTTTTTCTCCGGGTGGATAAATAGCCCAAACCGAAAGAGCAATCAAGACAATCACAAGTAACATTATCCATCGGCTAAATCTTCGCATATTACCTGCTCCTTTTGTTATTTTGTTAGTTTTGTAAAAATTTAAAACGAAAAACTTTCTTTGCTAATTTATCAAAAAGCAAGATATTGTCAATTGCTGATAAAATTATTTTACACCCTGAGAACTCCTGAAATTTGACATCCACAGAGTAAATTGTAAAATTTTAAGGTATGATTGAAGAAGGAAAAGTTGTAGAGATAAAGGAAAATAGGATAAAGGTCAGGTTGGAAAGAAAGGGGGAATGTAAAGAGTGTTCTCTTACAGATTTTTGTGAGCTCGCGGGAGAAGTCGAAAAATACATAGAGGTAGAAAGAGGTAGCAGTAGCATTAAAGTGGGGGATAAAGTCAAATTAGAAATTGAAAACATACCTGTTTTGAAAGGAACGATTTTTTTATTTTTAATTCCGACTTTTTCTTTTCTTGTTGGAGTTTTGATAGGACAAAAGCTATTCAAAAATATAGCTTTTTCCCTGGGAGTTGGGGTTTTACTTTTGTTTGCCACTTTTTTCCTTGTTCATCTTTTCGATAAAAAACTTGCACCAGAGAAAATCAGAGCAAAAATTATAGAAAAGATACCAGGTTGACTTTTTATCTGCTTCTTATAAATTTTAAAAAGGAGATAAAAGTATGGGAACTTACAGGCTTTACAAAGAATTTTTTAAAGGGCTTTGGAGACAAAATCCTGTATTTTTCCAGCTTCTTGGTATGTGCCCTACTCTGGCGGTAACAAACTCTGCCATCAATGGTTTTTCTATGGGAATTGCTGTGATTTTTGTTCTCACATGTTCTGGAATCGTGGTATCCTCTATAAGAAAACTTGTCCCCTCAGAGGTCAGAATCCCGACTTTTGTTATAATAATTGCAAGTTTTGTGACAATAATTGACTTTTTATTTAAAGCAAAACTTCCCGAAATAAGCAAAGCACTGGGACCTTATGTTCCCTTAATTGTTGTCAATTGCATAATTCTTGGAAGACAAGAGGCTTTTACCTCAAAAAACCCTCTTCTACCCTCTATAGCAGACACTCTGGGGATGGGCATTGGATTTACCATAGCACTTGTTATCCTGGGTAGTATACGGGAGTTCTTCGGGTCTGGCTCAATTTTTGGTTATAAAATTTTAGGAGACTATTTCAGACCCTGGGTTATAATGATTCTTCCCCCTGGGGCTTTTTTGACCCTCGGTGTCCTTATTGGTTTTATCAATAAGTTCTCACCTCGAAGAACCTGATAAAATTATGATAATAAACAAAAGAGCATTTCACGACTACCAGATACTTGAGACCGAAGAAGCTGGAATTGTTTTAAAAGGATGTGAGGTAAAGTCTATAAGAGAAAAAAGGGTAAATTTTACCGACAGTTTTATTAGAATAAAAGATGGTGAAGCCTGGCTTTGTAATCTTCACATAAGTCCATATGGAAATGCAGGGTGGGAAAGTTATGATCCAAGAAGAGACAGGAAATTGCTTCTTCATAAACGTCAGATAAAAAGATTAAGTGGTATATTATCCCAAAAAGGGTTGACACTGATACCTTTAAAGATATACTTTAAAAAGAACAGAGCAAAAGTTGAAATAGGACTTGCCAGAGGTAAAAGAAGGTACGATAAAAGGGAGATCTTACGAAGAAAGGACATAGAAAGAGAAATAAAAAGAGAAATAAAAGAAAGGGAAAGATTTAGCTAATAAAGTGGGGGTGATAAGGCTTCGACAGAGATGAGGAGATCAGAATTGCACACCAGGGTCCGGACACCCTGTAAAACCGTCCGGAAAAAAATAAGCGCCAACGAAGCTTTGGCACTTGCTGCTTAATTAAAAGCAGCCGCCTTACCACTCTTGCCCTGTGGAGTGGCTAAGGTGTGAGAAAAGCAGGGCTTGCCTTACTTCTTGCAAAGGGAAGTAAGGTGAAATTTAATCTTTGCTAGCCTGCTTTCTATCCTGCCTGTCGGAGAGAAAGCAGGTGAAACTAAAAAGACAGGCTAAGTGTGTAGAGGTTCTGATTTTCCTTATCTCTGGACGAGGGTTCGATTCCCTCCACCTCCACCACTTCCTCCCGTAAGGAATCCTCCCTTTGGAGAGGTTGAGTGCTGTTATGGAAGAGAAAATAAAAATAATAGTTTGTGGCGCAAGAGGAAGGATGGGGAGAGAGCTTATCTCTTTAATCCAGGAAGAAAAAAAATGGGAACTTGTAGGTGCTGTTGAGTCACCTATCCATCCTGACATTGGAAAGCAAATCTCTGAAAAGGTAAGGATAACCTCTCATCTTGAAGATGTAATACAAAATGAAAAAGTGGTGATAGTAGAATTTACTAATCCCTCGGCAACTCTGGAACATCTTCAAACGGCAAAAGAAAAAGGCATGCCTCATGTCATTGGGACAACAGGGTTTGAAAACTGGCAGGTGGAAGAAATTAAAAAAGCATCAGAAAAAATCCCCATTCTTTTTTCTCCCAACATGAGTATAGGAATAAATCTTCTTTTTGCTCTTGTAAAGGAAGTAGCAAATATTTTAAATGACTTTGACAAAGAAATAATAGAGGCTCACCACAACCTGAAGCAGGATGCCCCAAGTGGAACAGCTCTCAGAATTGCTCAGATTCTGGCCGAAGTACAGGGAAAAGATTTACCCAAAATTGCTGTTTATGGAAGAAAGGGAATAGTGGGGAAAAGAAAAAAGGAAGAAATTGGCATTCACTCTGTAAGAGGTGGAACAATAGTGGGAGAACACACTGTTATTTTTGCCGGAGAAGGAGAAAGACTTGAAATAACGCATAAAGCAGAATCTCGTAGAATTTTTGCAAGAGGAGCCTTATTTGCAGCAGAGTTTATTGCCAATAAAGAAAAGGGGCTATACGACCTCCAGGATGCCTTGGGAATAAAAAAATGAATAACACCTTTAAAAGAGCTGCCCGTCTTGAAAAGCTTCCTGTTTACCTTTTTGCTCAACTTGATGAAGCTAAAAAAAGGTTAAGAGAAAAAGGGGTGGATATAATAGACTTAGGAGTAGGTGACCCGGACATTCCTACTCCTTCCCCTATCATCGAAAAGCTAATTGAAGCGGCAAAAAAACCCGAAAATCACAGATATCCCTCTTATGAGGGACTTGTTTCCTTCAGGGAGCAGGTTAGCAAATGGTACAGGCGAAGATTTGGGGTAAAACTTGACCCGGAAAAAGAGGTAATAACACTTATTGGATCAAAGGAGGGAATAGCTCACATATCTCTTGGGTTGTTAGATCCAGGCGATATAGCCCTTGTTCCAGAGCCAGCTTATCCTGTTTATCAGGCAGGAGCTATCTTTGCGGGAGCTAAAATTCACTATTTGCCTCTTTTAGAAGATAAAGATTTTCTTCCTTCTTTAGAAGATATAGACCCTGAAATAGCATCTCAGGCAAAACTTATGTGGATTAATTATCCTAACAACCCCACAGCAGCAGTTGCCAGTATTGATTTTTTCAAGAAAGTGGTTAGTTTTGCCCGTAAATTTAACATTGTTTTATGTCATGACCTTGCTTACTCAGAGCTTTCATTTGATGGATATAAACCTCCAAGCTTGCTTGAAGTGGAAGGAGCAAAGGAGATCGGAATAGAATTTCACTCTCTGTCAAAAACTTTCAGCATGACAGGATGGAGAATAGGATTTGCAGTGGGAAATAAGGAAATTATTGCTACTCTTAAGGCAGTTAAAACTAATGTCGATTCAGGAGTCTTCCAGGCTGTTCAAGAAGCTGGAGAAAAAGCCCTGGCACAGGCAGAAAAGTTAACAGAAAACATAAAAAGGGTGTATCGCGAGCGGCGAGACTTTTTTGTTGAAGGACTGAGGAAGCTTGGCTGGAAAGTTTCTTCTCCTAAAGCTACATTTTACCTGTGGATAAAGACACCTGAGGAATATAACTCTATTGAATTTGCCAGGATTTTACTTGAAAAATGCGGAATAGTTGTAACACCCGGAGTAGGATTTGGCCCCTCTGGCGAGGGATACATAAGAATTGCTCTTACAACAGGTAAGAAAAGATTGAAAGAGGCTCTTGATAGGATAAAAAAATTAAATATAAGGAATTAGAAAAATGAGGCTCTCAGTTAACGTTGATCACATTGCTACACTGCGTGAGGCAAGAAAAACAGCTTACCCTGACCCGGTTGCGGCAGCTATCCTGGCAGAACTTGCCGGAGCACATGGTATAACCGTTCATTTAAGGGAAGACAGACGTCACATAAAAGAAAGAGATGTTGAAATTTTGAGAAAAACCGTAAAAACTAAATTGAACCTTGAGATGGGACTTTCTGACTCTGTGGTAAAATTTGCCCTCAAAGTTCGACCAGATATGGTCACAATAGTTCCTGAAAGACCAGGGGAAGTCACAACAGAAGGTGGGCTTGATCTTTCAAAATCATCTGAACGTCTCTCTGAAGTTATATCACTCATGCATGAGGCAAAAGTTGCGGTTTCTCTCTTTATAAATCCTACTCCAAACAGTGTAAAAAAAGCCCACAAGCTGGGAGCAGATTTTATAGAAATTCACACAGGGCTTTACGCCGAAGCCAAAACCCCACAGGATGCCTCAGAGGAACTGGAAAAAATAGCAGGAACAGCTATCCTGGCTAAAAAGTTAGAGCTGGGTGTTAATGCCGGTCATGGATTAAATTACGAAAATGTGCGCGAGATCGCCCTTATTGAAGAAATAGACGAGCTAAGTATAGGTCATGCCATCATAGCAAGAGCCTCCCTTGTAGGGATAGAAGAGGCAGTAAAGCAAATGCTTAAACTTCTGGAAAAATGAAAATCCAGGGAGTAGGGACTGACATAATAGAAATAGACAGGGTGAAAAAAGTTTTTGAAAAGTGGGGGAAACAATTCGAGGAAAAGATATTGACCTCTTCTGAAAAGCAAATTAAAAAAAGCCCCTCTCAAAAATTAACCTTCTTGGCAGGAAGATTTGCAGCAAAAGAAGCAGTATTTAAATCTCTTGAAATTGGGCCTTACTGGCATAAAGTCTCCATTCTCCAGGGGAAAAATGGAGAGCCTCTGGTTAAATTATCACCTGAGATTTTAAAAAACACCAGAAAAAAAGTAAAAAAAGTGCTTGTAAGTATCTCTCACTGCAAAAAATACGCTTTAGCTCAAGCAATAGCAATAGGATAAAAGCCAATCTGAAACCACCCTGAAAGATTTATTTCCTTAAGGGGAACTTTAAAATTGACGATAACATCAAAATAACTTTATAAGAAGGAGGAATATAAAGAATGGATATTGCCGAACTTCAGAAAAAGAGTATTACAGAGCTACACGAGGAGGCCGCAAAAAGAAATATCTCTGACTACAAACATTTGAAAAAACAAGAGCTTATTTTCCGTATAATTCAGGACGAGATAGATAAAAACAATATAGTTTATGGATCAGGGGTACTTGACATCCTTCCCGAAGGATATGGATTTCTCAGAAGTAACTATTTATCAGGACCAGATGACATATACGTTTCACCCTCTCAGATTAAGCGCTTTGACCTGAGAGAAGGGGATACTGTAAGTGGACAGATAAGACCTCCAAAGGAAAATGAGAATTACTTTGCTCTGCTAAAGGTGGAGAAAGTTAACGGTGATGACCCTGAAAAAGCCAGAAACAGAACCATATTTGAAAATCTTACACCTCTTTATCCCCACGAAAGGATAAAACTTGAAACGACAAAAGAGGAAATATCAACAAGGCTAATTGACCTCATAGCTCCTATAGGCAAGGGACAGAGGGGACTTATAGTTGCTCCACCCAAAACAGGTAAAACCATTCTCCTGCAAAAAATTGCAAATGCTATTACCACAAATCACCCTGAAATTGAGTTAATAGTACTTCTCATAGACGAGCGCCCAGAAGAGGTCACCGATATGCAACGCTCAGTAAAAGGGGAGGTTGCTTACTCCACCTTTGATGAACCTGCGAAAAATCAGATAAAAGTGGCAGAGCTTGTGATTGAAAAAGCTAAAAGACTTGTAGAGCAGGGAAAGGATGTTGCAATACTTCTTGACAGTATCACAAGACTGGCAAGAGCTTACAATCTTGTTACTCCTACAAGTGGGAAAGTTCTCTCAGGAGGAATAGATGCAAATACCTTACACCATCCCAAACGCTTTTTTGGTGCAGCAAGGAAGGTAGAGGAGGGGGGTAGTCTCACTATTCTGGCTACAGCCTTAGTAGAAACAGGAAGTAAAATGGATGAGGTTATATTTGAAGAATTTAAAGGGACAGGAAACATGGAACTGAGACTCACCAGAGAACTTGCCGAAAGGAGGATATTTCCTGCCATTGATATAAATAGGTCTGGCACAAGAAAAGAAGAGCTCCTCCTGGGTGAAAAGGAACTTAAGGCTATATGGGCCTTAAGGGATTATATAAACCGCCAGAATTTGAAAGAGCCAATTGAAGCGGTAATTGAGGTCATGAAAAAAACAGAAAATAACAAACAGTTCCTTGACATTATCTCTCACCTTAAGAAAAATTCTACCTTTAATTTTAAGTAAAAATTAATATAATAAATCAAATAACAAATCAAACTTGAAACGGAGGAAGAAATGAAAAAAGGAATTCACCCTGAATATAAAGAAACGATAATAAAATGTGCATGTGGAGCAGAATTCAAAACAAAATCAACCAAACAAAACATTCACGTTGAAATATGCTCTCAGTGTCATCCATTCTTCACAGGTGCTGCTCAGCAGAAATTCGTAGACACAGAAGGACGCATTGAAAGATTCCGCAGAAAATACGGAATGCAGGAGAAAAACGAAAAATAAAAAAGGCCCCACTCTTTCGAACCGAGGGGGCCTTTTATATATATCTCCTCTCCTGTTTATTTCTATTCACGGGGGATAATTAACTTCTGTCCAGGGTAAAGGAGATCAGGGCTTGTTAATCTGTCCTTGTTAGCCTCAAATATTTTCTTCCACTTATTTGGGTCATTGTACACTTCAGGGGAACCAGCAATACTCCATAAACTATCACCTTTTTTCACCCTGTAGATCATCGCAGAAGGTGGAGCTTTAAGTTCCACTTTCTCAGCTTTAAACTTCTTCTCCTTCTCCTTTATCTGTTCAAGTATCTTCTCTATACTGCTCAAAAAGAGCTCTCTGTTCTTCCTGACCTCTCCTGATAACCTCTGAACATCAAGTTGAGCCTGGTCAGCCTGAGCTTTAGCTGTGGCAGCCATTTCCTTTGCTAAGGCTACATCTGTCTTAAGAGACTCTACATCTTGAGAAAGAAGCGCAAGTTTTCTATTCATCTTTT
>DRTT01000129.1 GCA_011372105.1 Candidatus Aerophobota bacterium | reverse complement strand
TTTCTGGATTGAACAGGATTTCCATAATCTAAAAGTTATGCTTAAGCTCTATCTTCAAAAAAAACTTTCCCAGGAAGTGGATAAAATAGATTATCTATCGACATCGGGAGTTTTAAGTCCAGAAGTTCTATTAAAAGCTATAGCAAAGCAGGACTTTTTCTTTCTTCCTTCTTTTTTAAAGGATATATTAGAGGAAGCTCTGAGCCTGGCAGAGAGAGGTTTATCTTCAAGAGAACTTGATCTTTTTCTTGATAAATTGTACTTTATAAGGTTTTATTCTGAGCTGGAAAGATACGGTGATAGTTTTTTGAAGAAGCTGGGAGAAATTATGGCTGATGTCTTAAATATCAAAAATTTCATAAGGATAAAGTTGTGGAGAAGAGAAAGAGAAGAAGAGAGAAGAATTTTGGAGGAGGTTATAATTGATAAGGGGAGTTTTGAGAAAAAGGTTATAGTGGAATTTGCTGGAGAGTCTCTTGAAACCTTTTTAGGTATTTTAAAAGGCACAGATTATATTTCCCTTTTTCAGAAAGCTCTGGGAGAGTGGAAAGAAAAAAATAGCCTGTTTACTCTGGACAGTTTAGCACAGGAACTTATTCTTAACTTCACCCGGATAGGTTTTTATGTGACTTTTGGGAGGGAGCCTTTAATAAATTACATAATGCATAAAAAAGTGGAAATAAAGAAAATAAGGTCAATTTTAAGAGCAAAAAAATTATTTTTATCTCCCTCTCAAATAGGGGAGATTAGTTTGTAATTAATAACGGGAACGGTAATTTTTACATCTGACGGCGTTTGGATGGTCTGGATTGGAACAGCTTCTGTAGTCAAATTTACAACTATCACATAGGTACACTTTTCCCCCTGCTATGTTGGCAATGAGGATTAAAAAACTTTTCCATTTGTCTTTGAGAGTTTTCTTCAACATTTGACATCTAATTTTACTGTTGGTAAATAGCAAGTCAAGGAGGAGGAAGTGTTAAAGATACTTATAATTGGAGATAGAGATGCCTCTTTTCCCTTTAGAGCTTCAGGCTGTGAGGCAAGACATGTTGAGGATTCAAAAGAGGGAAGAAAAGCTCTTTTTGAGGCTGCAGAAAAAGGTGAATATGGGATAATTTTTGTTGCCGAGTCTATAGCTAAGGACTGCATGGATTTGATCTCTCAACTCAGTGAGACAAAATCTTTGCCTGTAATTACGATAATCCCTGATAGTCTGGAGGTTAAAAAAGGTGCAGCTGAGGAAAGAATTAGACAGATGGTAAAAAGAGCAGTGGGAATAGAACTTCCAGAAGAGTAATAGAGTAATAAAGGATAAGTAGGCTGGTTATGTTTGATAATGAGAAAGAAAGAATTGAAGATCCTATTTATAGAGGACTTATAAAGCCGGGTGATCTTCTGTCTTTCAGGGTGCAGATTAAAGAAAGTGATTTGCTTGTTCTCTGTGATAAAAAACTGGTGAGAGAAACAGAGGAGGCTCTTTTAAAATACCGTCAGGATATTGAAAGATACATTTATCATCATCCACTCTTTAGGGAAACATTGAAGCCTTATCCTGTTGAGGAAAATATGCCTCCCATTGTAAGATGCATGGCTGAAGCTTCTCAGAAGGTGGGGGTAGGTCCTATGGCTGCTGTAGCAGGAGCTATAGCTGAATTTGTGGGGAGAGATCTTTTGGTAAGGTGCAAACAGGTTATAGTTGAAAATGGTGGAGATATCTTTATGAAGGTTACAAAATCAAGAAAGGTTGGTATTTATGCAGGAGAATCTCCTTTAAGTGGTAAAATTGCTCTTTTAATAAATCCAGAAGATACCCCCCTCGGAATTTGTTGCTCAGCGGGGACTTTTGGACATTCACTAAGTTTTGGAAAAGCCGATGCAGCAGTTGTAATTTCACATTTCACAGCTCTTGCCGATGCAGCAGCTACGGCAGTTGGTAACATTGTAAAAGATGAAAAAGACATTAAAAAAGGCATTAAATTCTTAAAAACTATTCCTGAGATAAAGGGAGGGTTGATAATTAAAGATAAAAGACTTGGAGCCTGGGGAAAACTTAATATAATAAGAGGGTGAAAATGAGAAAACCTGCAGAAAGCAAGACTTCTTATTTTCTTTCTAAAAAAGGGAAAAAAGTATTAAAAATATCTCTTATTCTATCTGTGGTTGTTTTGGGAGCGGGGTTTTTTCTATATGCTTACTTAAGCTATGCAGGGAAACTAACTTATGAGAAGTACTTGGAGGGCAAGGATTTTTACCTTAAAGCTCAAGCTGAGGAAGATAAACAGCAGGAAAAAAGTGATCTTAAAAAAGCAGCAGAGCTTTTTGAGGAAATTATCTCCCGGAGGTTCTTTTCTGGAAACAAACAGGAAGTTTTTGTTTATCTTGCTGATTGTTTTTACAGACTGGGTGAGTCTGATAAGAGTATTAATTTAATAAAGGATTTTTTAAAAAGGTATCCTAAAAGTTATTTTTCCCCCTGGATGAGGCTGAAGATTGCTTCAATTTGCGAAGAGAAAGGAAATTACGAGGAAGCTATAAAATACTATCAAATTATAAGGGAAAGGTATGCTCAAACTTCTGTTGCTCCGGAAGCAGTATTGGGAGAGGCAAGATGTTGTGAGGCCTTAGGCAGAAAGGAGGCGGCATTAAAATTATATCAGAATTTAATCTCAAGATATCCTCTTTCTTCTCAGGCAAAAATAGCCGAGGCGAAGCTTCAAAATTTTGCCCGGACAAACGAAGGTTGACAAACCCTCCTAAATTTTAAAATATATAAGGCAAACAATACTTAATAATATCATTGAGGTAAAAAGATGATAATGGCGTTAGAATGGGAAGGGGTAGAGTCTTTGTTTTTGCTTATTTCAGACAAAAGAAGAAAGAAGAAAAAGATTAACAAACATAAAAGAAAAAAGAGAAGAAGAGCAAACAGACATAAAAACAAATAAGAGAGGAAGATGCAGGTAAGAGTTCGTTTTGCTCCCAGTCCTACGGGAGAGCTGCATATTGGGGGGGTAAGGACTGCTCTTTTTAACTGGCTTTTTGCTCGTCATCATAAGGGAAGGTTTATATTGAGAATAGAAAATACTGATCTTTTGCGTTCCCAGGAGGATTTTACAAGGTCGATAATAGAGAATTTGAAGTGGCTTGGATTAAACTGGGATGAGGGTCCTGAGGTTGGAGGAGAGTATGGACCTTATTTTCAGTCCGAGAGACTTAATATTTACAGAGAATTTGCAGATAAACTTTTAAGGGAGGGAAAAGCTTATCTTTGTTATTGCTTGCCAGAGGAGCTTGAGGTTAAAAAGAAAAAGATGCAGGAGAAAGGAATTCCCCCTGTGTATGATGGAAGGTGTCGCAATTTATCTCAAGAGGAGAGGAGAAGGTTTGAGAGAGAAGGAAGAAAGCCCACTTTCAGATTTAGAGTTCCTCAGGTGGGGGTAATTAAGGTAAAGGATCTTTTAAGAGGTGAGGTTAGTTTTGATAGCAAATTGATAGGAGATTTTATTATTTTAAAATCAGATGGAACTCCAACTTTTAATTTTGCCAATGTAATAGATGACGCTTTGATGAAGATAACTCACGTGATAAGGGGTGATGATCATCTTTCCAATACTCCGAGACAACTTTTAATTTATGATGCATTAGGATTTGAACCACCTTATTACGCCCACATTCCCATGATTTTAGGGAAGGATGGCTCCAAATTAAGCAAAAGGCACGGAGCAACCTCTGTAAGCTACTATAGAGAGAAAGGTTATCTTCCCTGGGCGGTGGTTAATTACCTTGCACTTTTAGGGTGGTCAACTCCCGACAGTCAGCAGTTTTTTACCAGGGAGGAACTTATAGAAAAGTTTTCTCTTGAAAGGGTAAATAAAAGTCCTGCTATTTTTGACCCTCAGAAGCTTGAATGGATGAATGCGGAATATATAAGAAAAATGGATACCAGGAAACTTACAGAGCTTGTAATTCCTTATCTGAAAAAAAAGGGATGGGTGAAGGATGGTCTTTCTACTGATGAATATAACAAAGTGTTACAGATTGTAAAGTTAGAAAAAGATAGATTGAGAGTTCTTTCCGATATTACAAAACTTGCAAATTTTTTCTTTGAGAAAGATTTTCCTTACGATGAGAAAGCAGTGGAAAAGAGATTAAAGAAAGATTATGTCCCATTCTTGCTAAAGAGGATAAAGGAAGAGGTGGAAGAAAAAAAATCTCTGGAAGAAAAAGACCTTGAAGAAACCCTGCGCAGATTATCAGAAGAGCTTGGGCTTTCTACAAGTAAAGTGTTTCATCCATTAAGAGTTGCTCTTACAGGAAGGATGGAAGGTCCCGGTCTTTTTGAACTTGCCTGTGCCCTGGGGAAGGAAGAGGTATTAAGAAGAATTGATAGAGCTTTGAACCTTTTGAGGAATTGAAAACGCGTGAAAATTTAATATATTAATATCATTATGTTAAGAGAAAAATGGGGGATCGTCTAATGGTAGGACGCCAGACTCTGGATCTGGTAGTGGAGGTTCGAATCCTCCTCCCCCAGCCAGTTGGCGCCATCGTCTAGGGGACTAGGATAGATGGTTCTCAGCCATCAGACCGGGGTTCGAATCCCCGTGGCGCCATAATTTTTTATTAATTAATAAAAAGGAGCAACAGATGCAGACTTACATGCCTAAGAAGGAGGAGATAGTCAGAAAATGGTATCTTGTTGATGCCAAGGATAAAATCCTCGGAAGGCTTGCCACAAAAATTGCACGAATTTTATCAGGAAAGGACAAGCCAATATATACTCCCCACATAGATACAGGTGATTTTGTGATTGTGGTAAATGCGAGGAAAGTCAGAGTAACAGGAAGAAAAGAAGAAGGTAAAATTTATTATCATCATTCCGGATACCCCGGTGGATTAAAAAAGGAAACCCTGGCAGAACTCAGGGAGAAAAAACCCGAAGAGATTATAAGGAGAGCGGTGAAAGGTATGCTTCCCAAAAACAGGTTAGGAAGAAAAATGTTGAAAAGATTAAAAGTCTATCCTGATGAAAATCATCCCCACCAGGCGCAAAATCCTGAGCCAATAAGCCTTTAGAAATAAGAGGTAAATTATGGAGAAAAATTTGAGGAAAAAAATAGGTGAGGCCTTAAGTTATGTTCGTTCAAAGTCCTCTATTGTTCCTGAAATTGGTATAATCTTAGGAACAGGCCTGGGAAAACTTGCAGAAAAGATAGAGAATAAGGTTGTAATCTCTTATAAACAAATTCCTCATTTTGCTGTTTCCACTGCACCAGGGCATGCAGGTAATCTCCTACTGGGAAAAATCGGGGAGAAAAAAGTCGTGGCTATGCAGGGAAGATTTCATTTATATGAGGGTTACTCTCCTGAAGAGGTCACATTTCCAATTAGAGTTATGAAAGCTCTGGGAGTGAAAGTGTTGATAGAATCAAACGCAGCAGGAGGTATGAACCGTAATTTTAAACCCGGTGATATAATGATTATTACAGATCATATTAATTTTACAGGGACAAATCCTTTAATAGGTCCTAACGACGACAGTCTCGGTCCTCGTTTTCCTGATATGTCCGAGCCCTATGATTGGGATTTAATTGAACTTACAGAGGAAGTGGCACTTGAGGAGGGAATAAGGTGTCACAGAGGTGTTTATATAGGAGTTACAGGGCCAAATTTTGAAACAAGGGCAGAGTACAGGTTTTTTCATCTGATAGGTGCAGATGCTGTGGGGATGTCAACTGTGCCGGAAGTTATAGTGGCAAAACACAGTGGTCTAAAGGTTCTGGGACTAAGCTGTATAACCGATATGTGCATACCGGACAAGCTGGAACCTGTGGATTTTAGAAAGGTTATCGATGTAGCGAACAAGGCAGAACCTAAGCTCACAAGACTTGTAGAAAAAGTAATAAGGAAGATTTAAAATGGATTACAGCAAGACTTTAAATTTGCCAAAGACAGATTTCCCTATGCGGGCTGGTTTACCAAAAAGGGAGCCAGAAATTTTGAAATTCTGGGAAAAAAATAAGATTTATGAAAAAATAAGAAAGGCAAGACAGAACTCTAAAAAGTTTATACTTCATGATGGCCCTCCTTATGCTAATGGAGATATTCATCTTGGGCAGGCTTTTAATAAGATTCTTAAGGATATAATAGTTAAATATAAGTTAATGAGAGGATACGATAGTCCTTTTATTCCAGGATGGGATTGCCATGGTCTTCCTGTGGAACACCAGCTATTTAAAGAACTTGGCGTTGGCAAAAGGGACGTTTCCTGTGTTGAGTTTAGAAAGAAAGCAAGGGAATATGCCTTCCGTTTTGTAAAAAGACAGAGGGAGGAGTTTAGAAGATTGGGGGTTTTTGCTCACTGGGAAAGCCCTTATCTCACTATGGATTATGATTACGAGAGCGAGATTGTTAGATATTTTGGTAATCTTGCCAAAAAAGGTTATATCCACAGGAGAATGAAGCCAATCTACTGGTGTTTTAATTGTCAGACAGCTCTGGCTGAAGCAGAGATAGAATACAAAACCAAAAAGTCTCCCTCCATCTACGTGAAGTTTTTACTTACAGATAAAATACCCGGAGTTAATTTTGAAGGATCTTTTTATGTTCTTATATGGACCACAACCCCCTGGACTCTTCCTGCAAATTTAGCAGTAGCTGTTCATCCTGAGCTGGAGTATATTCTTGTTAAAAAAGAGGGGGAAGAGGAAGCTTTTGTTATGGCAAAAGACTCCTTAAAGAATATAAGTGAAGAAGCAGGCAAATGGAAGGTTATTGCAGATTTCAAGGGGAAAGCACTTGAGGGTGTCAGATACAGAAGACCCTATTTAGAAGGAGAAGGGAAGATTTTACTTGCTGATTTTGTTGATCCAGAAGAGGGAACAGGTTGTGTTCATATTGCTCCTGGACATGGAGAAGAGGACTATTTTTTAGGTCTTGAAAATGGCCTTCCTGTTTTTTCACCGGTGGATGATGAAGGGAAGTTTACAGATGAGGTGAAGAATTTAAAGGGAATACAAGTTTTTGAAGCCAATAGTTTGATTGAAGAAGAGCTTGAAAAAAGAGGCTCCCTTTTTAGTAAAGGAGAACTGGAGCATTCTTATCCTCACTGTTGGAGGTGTGGAAAGCCCGTTATTTTCCGTGCAACTCCTCAGTGGTTTTTAATTGTTGACAAGAATAACCTGAGAAAGAAAGCCTTAGAGTCAGTACTTTCAAAGGTGAAATGGATTCCTCTCTCTTCAAAAAGCAGAATGGAAAGCATGCTTAAAGAGCGTCCTGACTGGTGCTTGTCCCGTCAGAGATACTGGGGAGTAGGTATCCCGGTTGTATATTGTGATTCTTGCAAAAAGCCCATTTTGAATGAGGAGATTATAAATCGTGTTGCAGATAAGATAGCCAGAAGAGGTTCTGATGTGTGGTTTGAGGAGGATGTGTATTTTTTTATCCCCGAAGGGTTTAAATGTCCTTATTGTGGTTCAGAAAAATTCAGGAAGGAGCAGGACATACTGGATGTATGGTTTGAATCTGGCATATCGCATCAAGTAGTGCTTGTTAAAAGAATGGGCTTAAAAAGCCCTGCAGACCTTTACCTTGAAGGATCAGACCAGCACCGAGGGTGGTTTCAAACTTCCCTTTTAACTTCTGTGGCTTTAAAGGATGTTCCTCCTTACAGAGAAGTTCTCACGCATGGCTTTATTGTTGATGCACAGGGCAGAAAGATGTCCAAATCTTTGGGCAATGTGGTTGATCCACAGGAGGTTATAAAAAAATATGGCGCAGAAATCTTAAGGCTTTGGTCAGCAATTGAGGATTATAGCGAGGATATCAGGATATCTGATGATATAATTGAGTATGCGGTAGACATTTACAGGAAAATAAGAAATTCTTATAGGTTCATACTCGGGAATCTTTTTGATTTTTCACCCCTGAAAGATAAAGTGGATTATAAAGAGCTTCGCCAGGTAGACAGATGGATTTTGTGTAAGCTTCAGAGATTAATTGAGGAGGTTACCTCTTTATATGATAATTTTAGATTCCATGAGGTTATTCAGCGTTTGCATAAGTTTGCTAACAACTATTTAAGTGCCTTTTATTTTGATATACTGAAAGATAGATTATATACTTTCACGCCGACCTCTGTTGAGCGACGAGCTGCTCAAACAGTTTTATATCTTATTTTAAAGTCTCTTGTGAAACTCACCTCTCCTGTTTTGTCCTTCACAGCCGAGGAAGTATGGAGTTATATAAACAAAATGGGCGAGGAAAAAGAGGAAAGTGTTTTCCTCTCCTCCTGGCCCGAAGTTAACCCTGAATTTATTGATATGGAGCTGGAAGAAAAATGGGAGATAATAATCAACCTGAGGGAAGAGGTGTTGAAGAAAATGGAGGAAGCTCGTCAGCAGAAGAAGATATCCTCTTCACTTGATGCTAAATTGAGTATTAAACTTCCTCAGAAGGAATTTGATATATTAAACGAATTGGGTGAAGAGGCTTTAAAAGAGGTTTTTATTGTTTCCCAGATTGAACTTGACTCTTCCCCCGCTGTGGAAATAAAAGTTGACAGAGCAAAAGGGAAGAAATGTGATAGGTGCTGGAGTTACAGTGAAAGGGTAGGGGAGAATAAGAACCATCCCTCCCTTTGTGAAAAATGCTGGAAGGTGGTAGAAGAAATTGGTTTGCACGAAAAAGTCAGCTGAACATCACAGAATACTGGTAGAAAAAGGTGGGAGAAGACTTGATGTTTTTCTAAAAGAACACTTTTCAAATTTTTCTCGCAGCTTTATTAAGAAGCTAATTGGACAGGGAAGAATAACTGTAAATAGTAAAGTAGAAAAACCTTCCTACTTACTTAAAAGAGGGGATAGTATAGAAGTTGTAGTTCCTTGTGAAGAGGAACTATCCGTTGTTGCTGAACCTATTGAGCTAAATATTATATTTGAAGATGAGCATCTTATTGTTGTTAATAAACCTTCAGGGATGACGGTTCACCCTGTGTATTTAGGACAAAAAGGGACGCTGGTTAATGCTCTTTTATATTATACAAAAAATCTGTCTCAGCTGGGAGGACCACTTCGTCCAGGGATTGTTCATAGACTTGACAAAGACACATCAGGAATAATGGTAGTGGCTAAAACCGATGTTTCTCACCTTGCCCTGGCGATGCAGTTCAGAAAAAGAGAAGTTGAGAAAAGGTATCTTGCTCTTGTGAGAGGAAAGCCTTCAAAACCTCAAGGTATTATAGATGTGAAAATAGGCAGGAAGAAAAAAGGGGGGATAAAAAGAGTTATAGAGGGGGAACGTGCAAGGGAGGCTGTGACTTCCTATAAGGTATTGAAAAATTGGAAAAAGTGGAGTTTGCTTGAAGTTCATCCCCTTACAGGTAGAACTCATCAGATAAGAGTTCATTTGAAGATGTTAAATTGCTTTCTAATTGGAGATAGGCTTTACGGAGGGAAACTGGCAAGGGATTTTCCTGTAAAGGTAGAGCGAGCTATGCTGCATTCCAGAATCTTGGGATTTTTTCATCCTATAAAGAAAGAGTGGATGAGGTTTGAGGCTCCTCTGCCTCAGGATATGAAAGAGATAATAGATTATTTGGAGAGAGAGTATGGATCTAAAAAATAAGGTGGCCATAATTACAGGTGGTGTCCGGGGAATTGGTAGGGCTATATCTCAGAAATTTATTGACCTTGGTGCGAGAGTTGCTATTTTTGATGTTTCTGAAGGTGAATTGAAAGAAGAAGATAAAACTCACCTTTTTTTCTTTTTAAAAGTTGATGTCACAAATCTGAAAGAAGTAGAGGATGGTGTGAAGAAGGTAATTGACAAATTTTCCCGGATTGATATATTGGTCAACAATGCCGGTATCACTCAGGACAAGCTTATACTCAGGATGAGCGAAGAAGACTGGGACAGGGTAATGAGTGTAAACCTAAAAGGTGCTTTTAATTGTATAAAGGCAGTTTCTCCTTTTATGATGCGACAAAGAACAGGCAGAATTATTAATGTCTCCTCCATAATAGGGTTGAGAGGAAATATAGGACAGGCAAATTATGCAGCTTCCAAGGCCGGATTGATAGGTCTTACTAAATCAGCTGCCAGAGAGTTTGCAAAAAGACAGATTACAGTTAATGCAATAGCTCCTGGTTTTATCCAGACAAAAATGACTGAGAGGTTGATAGAAAGTGGAAAGGCAAAAGAAATGATTTCTCAGATTCCCTTAGGCAGAACTGGCAGACCAGAAGAGGTTGCCTCGCTTGTTGCTTATCTTGCTTCAGATGAGGCTTCCTATATTACGGGTGAAGTGATAAGAGTAGATGGGGGTCTTAGTATGTGATTTTAACCGTTTTGATTTTGAAAGATAAGTTCAAAAATCTGTTAAAAAGAAAAATAGGGAGGATGAAAGGATGACAAGAGAAGAAATTTTGAAAAAAGTAAAAAAAATAGCAAGTGAACAGTTAGGTGTTGAAGAATCCCAAATAACCATGGATGCAAAGTTTGTAGATGATCTGGGAGCGGATTCTCTTGATACTGTGGAGCTTGTTATGGCTTTGGAAGAAGAATTTGGAATAGAGATTTCCGATGAGGAGGCAGAGAAGTTAACAGATGTGAAAAAGGTGGTTGACTATATAGAGGAGCATTTAAAAGAGAATCAATAATCATTGTAAAAATAGAAAATGAATAAAAGACGCGTGGTTGTAACAGGGGTCGGAGTTGTAAGTCCTGTGGGTATTGGTATAAAAGATTTTGGAGAGGGAATTTTTTCCGGGAGAAATGGTATAAGGAGAATAACTCGCTTTGATCCTTCCGAATTTCGCTCTCAAATAGGAGGAGAAGTGGATATAAAAGTAGAAGACTACCTTTCTCCTAAGGAAATAAAGAGAATGGATAGATTCACACAACTTGGGATGATAGCAGCGAAAGAGGCTATTGAAGGAGCTGGTATAGACGTAGATAAAGAAAATCCTGAGAGAATAGGAGTTGTTGTTGGTTCAGGAGTTGGAGGCCTTCAGACCATTGAGAGAGAGGAAAAGGTTTTGCTGGAAAAGGGTCCACAAAAGGTTAGTCCCTTTCTTGTTCCCATGCTAATAACAGATATAGCCTCTGCTTACATTGCCATAAAGTATGGTTTCATGGGGCCAAACCTTTCCATCTCTACAGCATGTGCTACAGGAACTCACGCAATAGGAGAGGCTTTTAAAATGGTTCAAAGAGGAGATGCTGACATTGTGGTCACAGGAGGAACAGAGGCGGCAATTACTCCTCTTGGTCTTGCTGGGTTTTGTTCGATGAGAGCACTTTCTACGAGGAATGACGAACCTCACAAGGCTTCCCGTCCTTTCGATAGAGAAAGAGACGGGTTTGTTATAGGAGAGGGAGCGGGAATTCTGGTGCTTGAAGAAATGGAAAGAGCCAAAAAAAGAGGTGCCAAAATATGGGCTGAAATAGCAGGATTTGGAATGAGCTGCGATGCTTACCATATTACCCAACCTGTAGAGGATGGAAGAGGAATTAAGGTTGCAATGAAAAAGGCTTTAGAAGATGCACAGGTTAATCCAGATGAAGTGAATTACATTAATGCTCATGGGACCTCTACTCCTCTTAACGATAAGGTGGAAACCAAGGCAATAAAGAGTCTTTTTGGGAAGCAGGCTTATAATATCCCTGTTAGCTCCACCAAATCTATGACAGGGCATCTGTTGGGAGCTACAGGTGGGGTGGAAGCTATTGTTTGTATTCTGGCTATTCAGCAAAAAATAGTACCACCAACCATAAATTACGAATTCCCTGATCCAGAATGCGATCTTGACTATGTGCCTAATGAGGCCCGGGAAGCGGAGGTTAATATTGCTATTTCAAATTCAATGGGTTTTGGTGGGCATAATGCAACTTTGGTAGTTAGAAAGTTTGAGTAATTTTTTAATAAACTGTAATCCATGATAGATTCATCTCGTGTCAGAGCTTTGGAGAATTTTCAGGAAGTAATAGGTATAAGATGGAGAAATGTAGAGCTTCTTAACCAGGCGTTGACTCATTCCTCTTATGCGAAACCTCCCTCTCAAAAAGTTCCTGATAATGAAAGGATGGAGTTTTTAGGTGATGCTGTCCTGGAATTTGTAATAGCAGATTATCTTTTTCGAAGGTTTTCCTATCTTGATGAAGGGGCTCTCTCTCGAATGAGAAGTGCTGTTGTCTCTGAGGAAAATCTTGCCCATCATGCTCGTAAAATAGGACTTGGTGATTATCTTCTTGTGGGAAAAGATCAGGAGGAGATTCGTTTTCAGGATGCTATCTTAGCTGATACTTACGAGGCAGTAATTGGTTCTCTCTATCTTGATAGGGGGTTGAGAGTTACAAAGAGATTTATATTGAATTTTTTTATAAAAGAAGAAAATCTTCTCGCAAAGACCAAAGACTACAAATCTCTGCTTCAGGAATACTCCCAGTCAATTTATAAAAAGCTTCCTTATTACAAAGTGGTCCAGGAGGAGGGACCCGACCATAAAAAAATGTTTAGGGTAAGAGTTGAGATAAACGGAAAAATTTTAGGAGAAGGGTGGGGAAGAAGCAAAAAGAAGGCAGAAAAAATGGCAGCGGAAAAGGCATGGGAGAAGTTAAATATAGAGGAGATTTGAATGAATTCCTCTCTTATTGTAAGTGCTTCTGGTGTGAGAGGGATAGTGGGAGAAGGATTGAATCCGGAAGTGGTGGTGAGGTTTGCCTGTGCCTTTGGAAAAATGGTAAAAGGGAGGATCCTTGTTGGTTATGATACTCGCACCTCAAATAAGATGTTCAAATATGCTGTTTTCAGTGGTCTTTTATCAGTTGGTTGTGAAGTTGTAGACCTCGGAATTTGCCCAACGCCTTCTATTCAGCTTATGGTAAGAGAGACAGGAGCAGATGGAGGTATAGCTATTACTGGAAGTCATAATCCTCCTGAGTGGAATGCACTAAAATTTATTAGAAGAGATGGCCTTTTCCTTTTTCCAGAAGAAGGGGAAAGGCTTTTTTTAATTTATAAAAAAAATAAAATTGAAAATGTCCGCTGGAATGAAATTGGCGATGTTTCTCAAGATAATTCTGCTATTAAAAGGCATATACAAAAAATTTTAGAGGTTGTAGATGTAGAAAGGATAAGAAAAAAGGGCTTTAAGGTAGTTATAGATGGTTGTAATGGTGCAGGCTCTGTTATAAGTCCTTTTCTTTTAAAAGAACTTGGTTGTGAAGTTGTAGAACTTAATTGCCAGCCTAACGGATTTTTCCCTCACTTACCAGAACCCACTCCTGCCAACCTTCAGCAGCTTTGCGAGAAGGTTAAAGAAACAGGTGCTGACATAGGTTTTGCTCATGATGCTGATGCAGATAGGTTAGCAATAGTTTCAGAGAAAGGTGAAGGTTTATCTGAGGAATATACTCTTCTCTTGGCGATAAAAAGCGTTCTCCAAAAAAGAAGGGGACCTGTGGTAACCAATATATC
>DRTT01000153.1 GCA_011372105.1 Candidatus Aerophobota bacterium | reverse complement strand
ATGTAATACTTTTTCCTGTTATCAACAGAAGAGGAAAAGGTTTTCTCCCTCTCCCAGCGCTCTTGCCATTTCTTTTCTACTTCCTCCGGGCTATATTCTGGTAAACTCATTTTATTCTCCAGGTATAAACTTGTCTAATTTTGAAAGTGGAGCCGGCGATAGGATTCGAACCTACACCCTGCTGATTACGAATCAGCCGCTCTGCCATTGAGCTACGCCGGCACCATTCAATTTATATTATCCAACAAAACCTCCCTGTCAAGAAAAAAGATGTATGTTATTATTAATTTGACCCCGGGAAGATTTTTTATAATATTAAGTTCAAAAAGAGGGGAAAGATGTTTTTCTGGAAAAGAAAAAAAGAAGAAAAAAAGCTAACTCCCGAGCAAATTGAAAAAATAGCTACAGAATACACAGACCTTGTCAAGGAAATAACAGGTAAATACCTTCCAAGAAGAATGAGAAGAGCTCTAAATAGAGCTAAGGGATGGCAGGGATTGAGCTTATCAGAAAGAAAAAAACAAATCCAGAAAATAACAGAAAATGGAGTAAGTAGCTGGTTAGAAGAAACCACACAGGAGACAATAGAACAGGTCTCCTCCTTTATTCAAGAATCTACAACCTTTGAGGAAGAATTGAGAAAAGCATTGAGAGAATTTAAGAAAAAGTGGGGTATAAAGTAAGGTTACTGGCTTTTTTTCTCTTTTACTTTCTTTTCAACCCAGTTCATTACATCTTCTTCCAGAAAAACTCCCTTTTAAGACACTCCAAAATCAGACAGCAACTTGCTTGTATCCTCCTACTAAGATATATTCTTGCCACTCTAATCTTTCCTGCTAAAATTAGTTAACATTATTCACAAAAAGGAAGGTGGTAAATTGAAAGTATCGGTAATTGGTGCAACAGGTTATACAGGAAAAGAGCTTGTAAAAATCCTTCTTTCTCACCCAGAAGTTGAAATAGAAACACTTACCTCTGAAAGCTTTGCCGGAAAAAGGTTTTGCGAAGTTTATCCCTCTGTAAAATGTAATAAAATATGCGAGCATCTGGAACTTGAAAGAATTAAATCACCTGTTGTATTTGTTGCTCTTCCTCATGGCAAGTCCGCCAGCATAGTGGGGAATTTAATTGACAGGGGGATTAAAGTGATTGATTTTTCAGCAGATTTTCGCCTTAACGATGAAAAAACCTACTACAAGTGGTACAAAGTTTCTCATCCAAGAAAAGACCTGCTTCCAGAAGCAGTTTATGGTTTGCCTGAGATATACAGAGAGAAAATAAAAGATGCAAGACTCATCGCCAATCCAGGTTGCTATCCCACATCAGTGATACTTGCCCTTTATCCCCTACTTCAAAACAAACTCATAAATCCGGAGAGAGTAATAGTTGATTCCAAATCAGGAGTGAGTGGGGCAGGGAGAAATCCTACTCTTGCAACCCATTTCCCTGAAGTAAACGAAAACATAAGCGCATACGGTGTAACAGGACACAGACACCTTCCAGAAATGGAACAGGAACTTTGTAAAATAGCCCACCAGAAGGTGGACATAACCTTCGTTCCCCACCTCATACCTGTAACAAGAGGTATTTTATCCACATGCTATGCGGAACTTAAAGAAAAATTAGCCACAAAGGATGTTATAGAGATTTATAAAAAATCTTACGAAAAAGAGCCCTTTGTTGAGGTTCTTCCTGCAGGCAGTTTTCCTCATACAAAGGAGGTTCTTTTCTCCAACAGATGCAGAATTGGCATAAATATTACAGACTACTTTAAAGTGGTTGTTATCTGTGCAATAGACAACTTAGGTAAAGGAGCCTCAGGACAGGCTGTGCAAAACATGAATCTTATGTGTGGATTTGATGAACAAGCAGGCCTTAAATAACAAGGAGGAAGAGATTGAAGGAAATTGAAGGAGGCATAACCGCACCCTGTGGTTTTAAAGCATCGGGCGTTCACTGTGGGATAAAAAGGAACAGTCCTGACCTTGCTCTCATTTTTTCTAAATTTGAGGCAATTGCAGCCGGAATGTTCACCATCAATAAAGTTAAGGCAGCACCAGTTGTAATATCTCAAAAAAAACTTCGCAGGGGAAAAGCAAGAGCAATAGTTGCAAACAGTGGAAATGCCAATGCTTGCACGGGAAAAAAAGGATTTGAAAATGCAAATAGAATGTGCAAGGTAGCAGCAAGGGAGCTTGGAATTGACCCCCAGGAGGTACTTGTAGCCTCAACCGGTGTGATAGGAGAACAACTTCCCATAGAAAAGATAGAGGAGGGAATAAAAGCTGCCGCTAAAAATCTTTCCTCACAGGGAAGCTTAAATGCTGCGCAGGCTATAATAACAACTGACAAGAAAATAAAACAAATAGCAGTTGAAACCGAAATTCCCGGTCAGGGAAAAAAGAAAGTAAAAATAGGGGCAATAGCCAAAGGCTCAGGAATGATAGCCCCAAATCTTGCAACGATGCTATGTTTTATAACCACCGATGCCTGCATAACTCTTGATGCTTTAAAAGAGGCTCTCAGAATAGCAGTGGATAAATCCTTCAATCAAATAAGCGTTGATGGAGATATGAGCACAAATGATACTGTGATAGCTCTTGCCAATGGAAAAGCAGGTAATAAAACCATCAAAACCTGGAAAAGAAAACCAACTCTTAGAATTAAGGATGAAAATTTTGATATATTCTGCAAAAACCTTGAGTATGTATGTGCATACCTTGCAAAGGAGATAGTCAGAGACGGAGAAGGGGCAACAAAGATTTTTGAGGTAAAGGTTGAAGGTGCACCTTTTCCAAAAGATGCAAGACGCATAGCAAGAAAGATAGCAACCTCCAACCTTGTAAAAACAGCCCTCGCAGGTGCCTCGCCTAATTGGGGAAGGATAATGGCAGCACTTGGCTCGGCCCACACCAAAGTAAAGCTCGAGAAAGTAGATATAATAATTGAGGATATCCAGGTTGTGAAAAATGGAGAGGCAGCCGGGGCACCTCTTTCAGAGCTTAGGAAAAGGCTTTTAAAAAATGAGATAAGTATTGTTGTAAAACTAAACCAGGGAAATTGTAATTCAACTTTCTGGGGATGTGACCTGACAGAAAAATATGTAAAAATTAACAAAAGATATTTATGACAGAAGAATTTTTCCTGCCTGAAAAGGCAAAGGATAAAATCGCCGAGGAAAAAGTTAAAACAATTATGATAATAGGGGCGTCCGATACAGGGAAAACCTTCCTTGTGGAAAAACTTGCAAATTTTTGTTCTTTAGTTCTTAAAAAAGAAACAGCAATACTTGATCTTGACGTGGGGCAATCTCATATTGGTCCTCCAACAACTGTTGCCTGGGCAAAGGTCGAGGGAAAATTTGAAAGCTGGGATAAATTAAAAGTAAGAGATTTTTACTTTGTTGGTGATGTATCCCCCCGGGGAAACCTTCTTCCTCTGATAATTGGGGCAAAATTGATGCAGGATGAAGCAAAAAAAGTGGCAGAGAAAATAATAGTGGATACAACAGGACTTGTAAGAGGAGGAATAGGCAAAGTTTTAAAACTTCAACTTATAGATGTGTTGAAACCCGAGGTAATTTTTGCTCTCTATAAAGAGGATGAGCTTGAACACATTTTAAGTCCTCTTGAAGGCTTAAAAATACCCGAGGTATTTAAAATCCCTGTTTCTGCAAAAGTTAAAGTAAAGGATTTTCTCCAGCGTCGCTACTTCAGACATCTTAAGTTTAAAAAATACTTTTCCGGGGCAAGAGAGATAGAATTTCTGCAAAAAGAGGTGGGAATTAATGGACTTTATTCTGTTCAAGACTTAAGCTTTCTTCTTGTAAGTCTAAGAGACAAAGCTAACAAAGACATGGCTCTTGGCATAATTAAAAACTTTAATAAAGTGGAGGGAAAAATAACGATTTTCTCCCCTATCTCTTCTCCGGAAAAGGTGGGAAGAGTGGTCCCGGGAAAAATCAGGCTGATTTTAGAACAGATGGATTCTTTAAAAAGGATAGCTTAAAAAATGCTTGCTATAGAGGTTTTTTCTCTAACAAAAAAATTTAATGAATTCAAGGCAATAGATAATGTTTCCTTTTCAGTAAAAGAGGGAGAGATATTTGGTATGCTTGGTCCAAACGGTGCAGGAAAAACAACAACTATAAGGATTCTCTCAACCATTTTGAAGCCGACAGAAGGAAAAGCTTTTGTCTGGGGATACGATGTGGTAAAACAACCTGATAGGGTGAGAAGATCAATTGGTATTGTCTTTCAGGACCAGGCACTTGATGACAGACTAACAGGCCTGGAAAACCTTGATTTTCATGCAAGGCTCTACGGTATGAAAAAGGAGTTGAGAAGAAAAAGAATAAAGGAGGTGTTGCACCTTGTGGATCTGTGGGAAAAGAGAAACACTCTTGTAAAATACTACTCTGGAGGAATGTGTAGAAGGCTTGAAATAGCAAGAGGTCTTATGCATTACCCCAAGGTTCTCTTCCTCGATGAGCCAACGCTTGGTCTTGATGCACAGACAAGAAGAAAAATATGGGAGCATATAAAAATCCTGAACAAAAGGGAAAAAATAGCAATCCTTCTCACAACCCACTATATGGATGAAGCTGATGCTCTCTGTGATAGAGTGGGGATAATTGACAAAGGAAAAATACTTATTATAGACAAACCCGAAAAACTTAAAAGTATGGTGGGGAAAGACCTTATCTCTATAAAAGTCTCCTCACCAGAGAAAATGATAAGCCTTATTTCAAACTTTGAGTGGGTGGGGAGTAAAAAAATCTACGATAATACAGTCCATCTTGAGGTAAGGGAAGGAGAAAAAAGGATTCCTCTTTTAATTGAACTTGCCCAGAAAAACTCTTTAAAAGTTAATTTTGTAAGTATGAGGAAACCAACTCTTGAGGATGTTTTCCTTCACTTCACAGGGAAGACGATAAGAGAAGAAGAAGGGTCCCTGCGGGAAAGAATAAGTGCCAGAATAAGGGCAAGAAGAAGATGAAAGCTATATCTTTTGAGGCAATTTATGTTCTCTGGTTAAGAGAGGTAAAGGCATTTGTTAGAGCAAGGTCAAGAATTATAGGGAACCTCGTGCAACCCTTTTTCTTTATGGCCATATTGGGAATTGGCTTTAAATCATCAATGAGATTTACACCCCCGGGTTTTGAAAGAATAGATTATCTTCAATTCCTTGTTCCCGGACTTGTGGGAATGAGTATCCTTTTTTCTTCCATGTTCGCAGGTCTTTCCATCCTCTGGGATCGCCAGTTTGGTTTTCTGAGAGAGATAATGGTTGCCCCTGTTTCAAGGCTTTCTCTTGTCCTGGGAAGAGTTGCAGGAGGAATGACCACCACCCTTCTACAGGCATTAAGTATCCTGCTTGTTGCCCATGTTTTTGGGTTTAGAATAAAAGGAGTGGCAGAGTTTTTCTTTTCTCTTGTTCTGATGATTCTTATAGGAGTTGGATTTGTGGGTATGGGGGTGGCCTTTGCTTCTAAAATGGAAGACATGCACGGATTTCAGATAGTGATGAACTTTATTATTATGCCTATTTTCTTCCTCTCAGGAGCTCTTTTCCCGCTTGAAGGTCTTCCTTCCTGGCTTAGTTTCTTAATGTATCTTGATCCTCTCACCTACGGTGTTGATGCACTAAGAAAAGTTATGCTGGGCATCTCCCACTTTCCTGTGGCTGTTGATCTCTCAATTCTTTTTTCTTTTTGTGCTGTCATGCTAACTTTAGGTTCTATTTTCTTCTCTCAGTGCGAAGTTTAAAAAAATAAAAGGGTAAACTATGAACGCTCACTTTTTCTTTCTTTCTTTTATATCAATATTTGTGGCTGTTGATGCCATTGGTGTCCTTCCCATATTTATCTCACTAACAGAAGGAGTAACTGAAAAAGAAAGAACCACAATTTTAAAGCAATTCATCCTCACTGCTCTTCTTTCAGGTGTGGGTTTTGTTTTTATAGGTAAGGTTATATTTAACTATCTTGGAATTACGGTGGACGATTTTTTAATTGCAGGAGGTATCATTCTTTTTGTCCTTGCAGTAAGCGATCTTCTCTTTCCAACAAAACAAAGAAGAGAAACTCTACCTTCTCCTGGAGTGGTCCCTCTCGGCATGCCTCTAATAGTAGGCCCTGCAGTTCTTACCACTTCTCTTCTCTGTATTGACTCCTACGGCATCATACCCACAATTTTTTCTCTTGTATTAAACATTCTCATAGCAGGACTTGTCTTTTACTCCTCCAACTTTCTCATGAAAATTTTAGGAAATGCGGGAACAAAAGCTATTTCAAAACTAACAAGTCTTCTTCTTGCAGCTATAGGAATAATGATGGTGAGAAAAGGAATAATCCATATATTAGAACAAATTAAAGTTTAAAGAAAGTCCTCTGGTTTCAAGTCCTTAAGTTTTTTCTTGAACTCCTCTATTTCTTCCTCTCCGATAGGACCTGAATCTATTGCAACCTTCTCCAGAACTTCTTCCTCGATAAAAATAGGAACCTTAAGCCTTAAAGCAATGGCTATGGCATCACTTGGACGGGAATCAACCTGAATGTCCTCGCCATTCTGTCTTATAAAAATTTTGGCATAAAAGGTATTATGTCTCAGGTCATTTATCACTACCTTATCAACCTTCCCCTTAAGTTTTTCAATGAGAGATTTGGCAAGATCGTGGGTGAGCGGTCGTGGAGGCTTTATATTTTCCATTGCAAGAGCAATAGACTGTGCTTCAAAAAGCCCAATCCATATAGGAAGAGTTTTATCACCTCTTTTTTCCTTAAGAACAATCACAGGCATTTTAGAATGCATATCTATAGCCACATTGACCACATCAACTTCTACCAATCTTATCACCTCCTTTCAAAAACTTTTTAAAATTATTTAAGACCCTACCATATGGGCACAACCCATAAAATCCATAACGGTGTTGTGAAGACCAATTCCAGTGAGATATCCAAGACATCCATAGGCTACGGACACCTCATCAAAAGAGGTTACCTTATCCTTCCTTACTCCTTTCCCATAAATTAATACAGGGACAGGGTCTGCACTGTGTCTTTTTACGCTTATAGGAGTGGAATGGTCAGCGGTGATTACAAGCAAAGCATCCTCGTCTTTCAACATACCGGCGAGTCTGTCTATCTTGCCAATCATGAGAAGTTTTTTTTCAAGGTCTCCATCATGGCTTGCATTATCAGCACCTTTAACGTGGATAAAAATAAAATCATACTTTTCCAGAGCTTTTTTTGCAGCATTTGCTTTCGCCTCAATATCTGTATCAATTCTCCCTGTTGCCCCTTCAACAGACAGAACATCCATCCCCACATAGCGGGCAACTCCCTTGTAAAGAGCAGAGCCTGCAATGCAACAGGAAGTTATCCCGTACTTTTCACCAAGAGATTTTACTTTCTGGTAAATACCAGCACCCCGGGTAAGAAGAATATTAGCAGGAAGTCTTCCTTCCTTTTCTCTTTCTTTATTTAAAGGATGTAAGCGAAGTATTTCCCAGCTTTTCCTGACAAACTTATTTACTATACTGGCAGTTTTTTTTGCCTCAGGTGTTGTATCAAGCGGTTTTGACTCAAGAGGAGGTATCCTCTGGGGTGAATGAGGATCAGTATCAGAAACAGCAGGAGAAAGCCCCTCCCCTCTTAAGATTAGCACCCCTCTGTGTTCAGTGGAAGAGGCAAATATAACCTCCACCCCATCTATTTTAATACCCTGAAGTGACTTTGCCAGAACGGCTCCTTCATCTTTTAATCTTCCAGCTCTCCTATCAATCACCTGAAAATTCTCATCTACAGTGGCAAAATTACATCTGAAAGCAACATCTCCTTCCCTCAGCTCAAGACCCACTCCAAGTGCCTCAAACGGACCTCTTCCCTTATAATACAAAGAAGGATCATATCCGAAAAGAGCAAGATGAGCCGTATCACTCCCGGGAACTATCCCAGGCCCTATAGTGCTCATAATTCCCGTAGACCCTTCTGCTGCAAGCTCATCAAGGAATTTTTTCCTGGCAAGCTGAAGGGGAGTCTTCCCATTTTTTACCGCCCTGTCCCCCATTCCATCTGCGACCACGAAAAAAACTTTTCTCTCTATCATCTCTCACCTTCTTTTTGATATTAAATTATTACATTTGCCAGCGAATTGTCAAGGAAAAAGCTCCTTGACCGAAAGGTAATAATTTACTATAACAAAGAAGGTAAATATCTAAAAAAAATGAAAAGAGGAGGTGAATATGTTTCAAATACTTTTAATTTGTGCGGTTCTTTTACTTTTCTTTCTTTACTTAAAGAGCAAAGAGGGATTGAAAATAAAAAAACCAAAGGATGAACTTGAACTGCGCTGTGACTTTTTCCACCAGCAGGTTATAAATTTTCTTAACCGTCTGAGACGCTCTCGCAGCAAAACACGAATAAGAAGGCTTGAGAGCGAGATAGAAAGATTTCAGAAAGCCATGGATCTTGACGATATTTTAGAAAGAGCAGAAAAAGAAACAAACCCTCAAAGAGCAATTGACCTCTATCTTGAGGCACTTTCTTTTATAATGAAAAATGACTTTGAAAAAGAAAGAAAAGCAGAGATAGAAGAGAAAATAAAAGCTCTCCAGCAAAGCAGAGGAAAGCAGGTTTTAAGATAGAAAATCTGCAATTTATTTCTCCGTAGCCATCTTAATAAGTTCTCCGGGATCAAGGATGAGGATAACTTTTCCATCTCCCATAACAGTTGCCCCTGTTATACCCGGAATATCTGCTATAATTCCTTCAAAAGGTTTGATAACAATTTCTTCCTGTTTATGAAGCGCATCAACAGCAAGACCAAGATTTTTCCCTCCTGCTGATATAACTACAATGGGGATAGATTCTTCTCTCTCCTTTTTACTTCCTTTACCATCTGGTATTTGAAGTAAATTTTTTAAATCAACTATCCCCAGAAGTTCTTCTCTTAAAAGGGTAACCTTTTCTTTAAACACCTTACTTATTCTATCCTGCGGTAATTTCACTGTCTCTTTTATTGAACTTATAGGAAGAGCAAAAATCTGCTTCCCAGTCTCCACAAGAAGGACATTTACAATGGCAAGAGTTAAGGGCAATTTTATTATAAAAGTTGTTCCTTTATCAATTTGCGTTTGAATATCTATTTCTCCCTTTAATTTCTTCACTGCATCTTTTACAACATCCATACCCACACCTCTTCCGGAAAGGTCTGTAACCTTTTTAGCAGTGCTGAATCCTGGCATAAATATAAGCTCAAGACATTCTTTTCTGCTTAAAACCTTTGCTTTTTCTTCAGGCAAAATCCCTTTTTTAACCGCCACCTCTCTGATAAAATCAGGATCCATTCCTCTTCCATCATCGCTTATTTCAATTACAACACTTTCTCCCTCTTGAGAGGCAGAAAGCTTTATGGTCCCAAAAGGCTTCTTCCCTTTTGCCTCTCTTTCCTCAGGTGTTTCAATTCCATGATCAATAGCGTTGCGAATAAGGTGAACAAGGGGATCCTGTAGTTTTTCAATCATCATTTTATCAAGCTGAGTCTCTTCCCCGGATATCTCAAGTTTTATTTTTTTGCCCTTTTCACGAGATATATCTCTTACAAGACGAGGGAACCTGCCAAAAAGATTTTTTATGGGAAGCATGTGAAGCTCTGTTACCGTCATCTGAAGTTCGTTGGTTATTCTCCGCATGGTTTGAACTGCCTCTTTTATCTCATTCTTTACCTGAGACAGGTGGGAAATTTCCAGTCCATTCTCAAGTTTGTGCAAAATAGACTGGAAAGTGCTCCTGTTTATAACAAGCTCCCCTACAAGATTCATAAGCTCATCCAACCTGAATTCAGGCACTCTTATTGTCCTCTGAGCAAATTCCTTTGGAGGAGGCGCCTCTCTGGTGAAAGATTTTTGAAAGTCCCTATCTTTTTCCTCAAAAACTCCTCTTATTTTTTCAACAGCTTCCTCAATTTTTACCTGACTCTTCCTCCCCTTTTCAAAATCCTCAACAAGCTTAATCAAAAGCTCATAGACCAGCTTTAATCCATTAAGAATACCGGGGGTAAGAATTTTTTTCTCTTCTCTTACTCTCTGCAAAACCTTCTCTTCCTCCTCCATTAAGGACTCTATCTGGGAAAGTTTCATATAATTAGAAGAGCTTTTAAGGGAGTGAACTGCTCTGAAAAGGGCATCTATGAGGTCAAAATCAGACGGATTTTTCTCCAAGCCCTCAATACACTCTTTTATGGTGGAAAGATATTGTGCTGCAGCAGTAAGAAATACCTGCTTTTCCTCTTCTTTATCCTTTTTTTCAAAAGTATCTTTTTTTTCTCCAATTTTTTTTATTTCTGGTTTTTGAATTACTTTTTCCAGTTTACCGGCAAATTCTTCCACCTCTTCAACCTTGTAGCTACAAATCCTCTGTATTTTATCCTCCCTGCCAGTTGCAATATCTTCAATGAATCCCTTTAAAATATCCACTCCCTGGAAAATAAGGTCAATAATCTCCGGGGTAACTTTGAGCTGTTTTTTGCGAAGTTTATCAAGAACATTTTCCAGCTTATGAGAAAGCTCTGTTATTTGAACAAGACCTAAAAAAGAAGAAGAACCTTTTATGGTATGAAAAGCACGAAATATGGCATTTAAAAGCTCCTCATCTTCAGGGTTCTTCTCAAGCTGGAGAAGTTGAGATTCAAGAGATTCAAGATGTTCACGGGACTCTGTTATAAACTCACCCACAATAGCAGGGTCATTTAAAAACTCGTTCATTTTTCTCCCTCTCTTTCCTTTTTTCCAGGATTAAAAATTAGCCAAGAAGCATTTTTACATTCATAACAAGTGTCTTTGGGTCTGTGGGTTTAACAAGGTAAACGTTTGCTCCTGCTTTCAAACCCCTTTTTCTGTCCTCTTCCTCCTCTTCAGTTGTAACTATGATAATGGGAAGATCACGGTAAATTTCCTGCTTCCTTAAAATCTCTATCATTTTTAAACCATCCATCTTGGGCATATTTATATCTGCCACAACAAGGTCAAAGTTTTTTCTGTAAAGCTTTTCAAGAGCCTCTATTCCATTGGAGGCTGTTTCCACTTCAAATCCTGCTGACTGAAGTATAAATGCCTGCAGAGACCTTATAGTTGCAGAATCATCCACTACAAGAATACTTTTTTTCATGTCCTTTTCCTCCTTTTATTCTTTCATGTAAGCAAGACCACCTTTAAATCTCACAAGCTTAAAAGCGGAACTTAAACGAGAAATAGACTCACTTGAACCAAGAAAAATATAACCACCTTTATTAAGAGCATCGTAAAAATAACTTATCACCTTCTTGCTTGTTTCTGTATCAAAATAAATCAAAACATTCCTACAAAATATAAAATCAAATCCCCGCATTGATTGCATCTTTATCCTGTCATTAAGATTAAGATAATCAAACCGGACAAGCATTTTAACCTCGGGTTTTAGAACATAACGAGTGTCTGAAGATATAAAGTACTTCCTTTTGTACTCAAAAGGGACATCTTTTACAGATCTTGGGCTGTATACTGCTTCTTTGCATTTCCTCAAAGATTTTATATTTATATCAGTCCCAAGTATATCCACTGTCCAGGAATTAAAATCCTCCAGCATTTCCAAAAGTATGATGGCAATTGTATAAGGTTCCTCACCTGTGGAACATCCTGCACTCCACACTCTCAAACTTTTCACCCCCTTTTTTCTCTTCTCCTCACACACAGAGGGTAAAATCTCCTCTGCAAACATTTTAAGCTGGGGATAATCTCTGAAAAAATAAGTCTCGGGAATAGTAATACTACTTACGAAGGCAGAAAGTTCCTCGGGGTCCTGATTTATAAGATAAAAGTATTCTTCTGGATCTTCTAAGCCACACTCTTCCAGGCGAGAAGAAATTCTGCTTTCAAGGAAATACTTTTTCTTCTCATCAAAAAATATTCCTGTCTTTCTGTTGATAAAACTTTGAAATAATTTAAATTGCCGCTGAGAAAGAACAAGAGGCTTCATAAGAATTCTCCTTTTCAAGTTTTTCTACCTCAAGCAGAGGTAAGTTTTCTAAGTAATCTACCCGCTTTCTTCCTTAGCTCCTCGTCATTATCATACAAAAACACCTCCAGAATACCTTTTATCGCTTCTATGTAATCTTCCTGCCCGGATAGAAATGTAAGCTCAAGGTTAATTTTAAGAAGAGCTTTCACTGTCTCCTCTCTTATCTTTTCTTCCTCATCAAATAAAAAGGGGAGCAGAAGGGGAACAGCTTCTTTATCTTTTGCAACACCTGCAAGGAAAATAGCTTCTCTTTTAGCCTCCAGAGGTAACTTTTTCAAAAATCCCCTTAAAAAAACAAGCTTTTCAGCAGAATTTTTTAAGGCTAAAAAAACCTCTTTCTCATTTTTCTCTGCCACTTTAGCAAGAGCCTTAATTGCTGGAATTCCAAATAGAGGCTGTCCAAGACATGATAGAAGATAACCGATTGCCCGGGAATCTCCCATCTCTCCCAGACAATTGATAAGGGAAAATAAAATTAAAGGGTCTTTGCTTGAAGAAAGTTTCATCACTTCCTTAAAAGCCCGAGGGTCTTTTATTTTCCCTATTGCCTCAAGAATCGTTGATATAAGCCACTTTTTTTCTTCATCTAAAATTTTCTTTTTTTCAATCTTCTTTAAAAGCCCCAAAAGAGCAGAGGTTGCATTCTTATCTCCTATATTTCCCAGAGCCTCACAGGCAGCACAGGCTACATTAATATGAGGGTCATCAAGAGCTGAAATAAGGTAAGGCAGAGCCTTAGCACTTCCAACATTTCCCATTATATCGCACACAAATTTCCTAACATCATTGTCTTTATCTTTAAGAAGAGGAGAAAGATGTTCTATTGCATCCTCACCTATCCCTTCAAGAATCTCACATGCTATATTGCGCAGATAAGCTTTTTCAGAACGCAAAAAGGGAACAACCTTCTGAACCACCTCCCTGCCGTCTATCCTGACAAGCGATTCTGCTGCCTTTTCTCTGACAGCATCAGATTCATCACATAAAAGCTCTACTAAAAAAGAAACCCCCTCTTTTTCCCCCATCTCTCCCAGAATATGTGCTGCCCACCTTCTATCCTCTTCATCTTTACTTTTTACCTTCTTTATAACCTCATGAAATTTTGGTGCAAAATTTCTATCATTCACTTTTTACCTCCCCTCATCTGTTACTGCCTCAACTATTGCCCTTGCCATTCCTGACAAATTCACAACTTTATCCACGCACCCTTTTTCAATGGCAGCTTTTGGCATGCCAAATATTATGGAAGATGCCTCATCCTGGGCTATAGTTTTCCCTCCTTTTTTCTTAACCTTCACCATCGCCTCTGCTCCATCTGAACCCATCCCCGTTAAAATAACACCCACGGTATTTTCACCATAAACCTCAGCTACAGAAGACATGGTAACATCTACAGAAGGGCGATGAAGGGTGTTGGATGGCTCCTTGCTCAGCCTTATAATTGCCCCTTTGCCAAGAGCCCTTTTAACAACCGTCATATGATAATCCCCTGGAGCAAGGTATCCTCTTCCATCT
>DRTT01000115.1 GCA_011372105.1 Candidatus Aerophobota bacterium | reverse complement strand
GAAAAAAATGGATTGGTGGAGGTTCTTCCTTACGGGGCTATCACTCTGGGGCGGAAAGGAGAGAGGCTCTGCGAAATGGGGAGGCTAAAAAAAGCTGGGGTGGTGGGGTTTTCCGATGATGGAAGATGGGTTGTTAATAGTGGTTTAATGAGAAGAGCTTTTGAGTATGTAAACATGTTAAATTTACCTCTTATATCACATTGTGAGGATCCTCATCTTGCAGGAGAAGGAGTGATGAACGAGGGTTACTGGTCTACAATTCTTGGTCTTCCAGGTATACCTCCAGAAGCAGAGGAGATAGCAATATTCAGAGATATTTCCTTGCTTAAGATGACAAATTCAAGGTTACATATAGCTCATTTGTCTACCAAAAAAGGAACCGAGCTTGTTAAAAAAGCAAAAAAGGAAGGGTTAAATTTAACAGCGGAGGTAACACCTCATCATATTGCCTTGTCTGAAGAGAATGTTGAAAGCTTTGACCCTAACACCAAGGTAAGTCCTCCTTTAAGAAGCAGAGAAGATGTTGAGGCTTTGAAGAAAGCTTTAAAGGAAAATGTTATAGATGTCATTGCGACTGATCATGCTCCTCATTCTCAGGAGGAAAAAGAGCTTGAGTATACAAGGGCTGCCTCTGGGGTTGTAGGTCTTGAAACAGCTTTAAGCATTGTAATTAAAGAACTTGTAAATCCGGGCTTTTTAACCTTAAGTGATGCTATTGCCAAATTAACGATAAACCCATCTAAAATTTTGGGAATTGATAGAGGTAAAATAAAAGAAGGAGGAGTTGCCAACCTTGCTATAGTGGATCTTCATAAATCCTGGGAGGTAAGAAAAGAAGACTTTTTTTCTTTAAGCAAAAATTCACCTTTTATTGGCTGGATACTTCCTGCAAAGGTTGAATTTACAATTTTTAAAGGCAAAATAGTTTACACAAGCAAAATGGAAGATAATAAGATGAGAAAATGAAAAAAAGAAAGAAAATAATGATTTTAGGTGGTGGACCAAATAGAATTGGGCAGGGGATAGAGTTTGACTATTGTTGTGTTCAAGCAGCTTTTGCTCTTAAAGAGGAAGGATACACGGTGATAATGGTTAACTGTAATCCAGAAACAGTTAGCACAGATTACGATACATCTGATAGACTTTACTTTGAGCCCCTTACAGTTGAGGATGTGTTAAATATATATGAAAATGAAAAACCTGATGGAGTAATTGTTCAATTTGGAGGACAAACCCCATTGAACATAGCCTGGGATTTAATGAAAGAAGGTGTGCCTATAATTGGTACCTCTCCGGAAAGTATAGATAGAGCAGAGGATAGAGAAAAGTTCTCACAGCTTATAAAAAAACTTGGACTCAGACAACCTCCTAACGGGACAGGAAGGTCTTTTAAAGAGGCAAGAGAGGTTGCAGAAAGGATAGGTTATCCTGTTTTAGTGAGACCTTCCTACGTTCTGGGAGGAAGAGCAATGGAAATAGTTTACGATGAAAAGGCGTTAGAAGAGTATATGCGGGAGGCTGTAGAAGTATCACCTGCTCATCCTGTCCTTATAGATAAGTTTATAGAAGATGCTATTGAAGTGGATGTTGATGCAGTGGCAGATGGAAAAAGGTGTGTTGTAGGAGGAATTATGGAGCATATTGAAGAGGCAGGTGTACACTCTGGGGATAGTTCCTGTAGTCTTCCTCCCTATACTCTTTCAGAAAAAATTATAGAAGAACTTAAAAGGCAAACCTACGCTCTTGCAGAAGAACTTAAGGTGGTGGGTCTTATAAATATTCAGTTCGCCATAAAAAACGAAGAAATTTACATACTGGAGGTTAATCCAAGAGCTTCAAGGACTGTCCCTTTTGTGGGAAAGGCAACGGGCATTCCCCTTGCTAAGATAGCAGCCAAGGTAATGATTGGAAAAACCCTTGAGGAGGTGGGCTTTACAGAAGAAAAAAAGATAACTCATATTGCGGTGAAAGAAGCAGTTTTTCCTTTTGCAAGGTTTCCCGGGGTGGATATTATCTTAGGTCCTGAAATGAGATCAACAGGAGAGGTTATGGGTATATCCGATAATTTTGGAATTGCCTTTGCAAAGGCTCAGATGGGAGCAGGCCTTCCCCTACCTTTAAAGGGAACTGTTTTTATATCAGTGGCAGACAAGCACAAACCTCACGTTGTTTCACTTGCCCGCGAGCTTCAGGAACTTGGATTTAGGATAGTAGCAACCTCAGGTACAGCTAATTTTCTCAAGAAGAATGGTATTAAAGTTGAGGTGATTAAGAAAATAGCAGAAGGACGTCCTAATGTTGAGGATTACATAAAAAACAGAGAAATTGACCTTATATTTAACACTCCTATTGGAAAGGGGCCGAAATATGATGAATACAGAATAAGAAGAGCGGCAACTGTTCGCCAGATTCCTATAATCACAACTATTCCGGGGGCAAAAGCTGCGGTGGACGGAATTAAAGCAATGAGAAGTGGCAGGTTATCTGTTTTTTCTCTGCAGGAATATCATAAGTTTAATCGGGGTAATACTTTTTAACCCAGAAGTTAATATCATCCTCTTCTATTTTTATAATTCTCATCTCTCTCTCTGCAGACTCAGGTGAGTCAGAAGCATGGGCCCCATTTTTTATCACGTCATGCCCGAAATCTTTTCTTACTGTTCCAGGAGCAGCTTCTTCAGGGTTTGTCTCTCCCAGAATTTTTCTTATCTTTTTGATAGCATTTTCTCCCTCATAAACAAGTGCAAGGCACTTTTCCAATCCAGGTTTTTCTCTCTCCTCGGGGGATATCTTTGTGGGATCTCTTCCTGTCATAAACTGAACTATTTTGTTAAATTCACATGCTGCCTTAAAGGTTTTTAATTCCTCGGCTATTTTTTCTTCTATTCCTGGGGGAATTTCAAAATCCAGTTTTTCCTGAAGAGCGTATCTTATCTCTTTTATCAGAGCTTTTTTCATTTTTTCTGCAAGTCTTCCCTTTATAGGGGCATAAAATTCCTCGGCCTGTTTTACCCCCATCCGTATAACCTTTGCTCCTACAATGAAAAGCCCTGTCTGGGAAAATCTATCTATAATGTTTCCCGCTTTTGAACTTAGCTCCTGGAAACTGTCCGGTTTTATCAGGACAAGAGTCCTTTCAGGGACCACCCCAGGAGGGTAAGAGATAACATCTTTGAGAAGGCCACCGTCTTTTGTGGAGTATTTTGCCCAAATCTTAAGTTCCTTTTCCACCTCGCTTTTACTTGTCCCAATAAGCACAGCGGGTTCAAAATATTTGATTTCACCATCTTCTTCTATATAGTCTCCATAAGTCCCTCTTATAGTTTCTCCTATTGATACCCTTGTGATATGTCCCACCATTCTTTTAAGCTCTTCAACGGCATCTTCACCTTCAAAAAGGAGGAGCATTACTCTGGGTTTGAATCCATTGTTTTTTGGCATGTAATTTTTATAAAGATATTTTTCAATTTCCTTTATTATCTTTTTTTCTTTTTCGTCTTTTTTATGGGATGAAACAAGAACTTTTGCATATTCTTTTATAAGCTCTTCACTTGGAGCAAACATCCTTGCTGCAACAAGACTTAATCTTCCCCATGAGAGGAGACGGCTTATGACTCCCCCTGTGCGTGATTTTCTAATGGTATAAGGGTTAATCAATACGTATCCAAGCTCTTTTGCCATATTACTCCCTTTTTCTTAAAATATACAAAAAACAAAAGGTATGTCAACTTTTATTCTGTTTAAGTTGAATTTACATCTTTTTCTCCCATTTTACCCTGGGGAATCTATTTGCTTTAATCTCATCAATTCTTGAAACAGGAGTAAAATGAGGAGCTTCTTTTAGTGAGGAAGGATTTTCTTCTATTTCTTTTGCAATTTGCAAAAGGGCATCGATAAATGCATCAAGAGTTTCTTTGCTTTCTGTCTCAGTTGGCTCAATCATTAAAGCCTCCTCCACAATAAGTGGAAAATAAATGGTTGGAGGATGTATATTAAAGTCAATAAGGCGTTTGGCAATGTCCAAAGCTCTTACTCCTTTTTCCTCCCTTTTATTTTTAGCAGAGAGAACACATTCGTGCATACAGATCCCTTTATAAGGCGATGGGTAGTGATTTTCAAGCTTCTTTCTAATATAATTGGCAGCAAGTATGGCATTTTTGCTAACCTCTTTCAGACCATCTTTTCCTAATATTTTTAAATAACAGAAGGCTTTTACCACTACCTCAATATTGCCATAAAAGGATCTTACTTTCCCTATTGACTTTGGCCTTTGATAGTCAAGGTAATAACCGCTTTCGTTTTTTTCTATGGTAGGTACAGGCAGATAAGGTATAAGTTTTTCTTTTACCCCCACAGGTCCTGAACCAGGTCCTCCTCCCCCATGAGGGGTGGAAAAGGTTTTATGCAGGTTAAAATGCATTATATCGACCCCAAAATCTCCCGGTCTTGTTATACCCACAAGAGCGTTAAGATTTGCTCCGTCAAGATAAACAAGCCCTCCCTTAGAGTGAATTATCCTGGATATATCAGGAATGTTTCTTTCAAAAAGACCAAGGGTATTGGGAACTGTGAGCATTATACAGGCTACTTCATCATCCACATTTTTATACAGGTGATTTAAATCTACCTCTCCCTCCTGGTTAGAGTTTATTTTTATAACCTTAAATCCTGCAAGAGATGAGCTTGCCGGGTTTGTTCCATGGGCAGAATCAGGAATTAAAATTTTATCCCTTTTTTCCTTTTTGTCTTCAAAAAATGCTCTGATCATCAGCATACTTGTTAGCTCACCGTGGGCTCCTGCTGCAGGTTGGAGGGAAACTTTGTCCATGCCGGATATCTCCTCCAGCATTTTACCCGTTTCATAGAGTATATGCAGGATTCCCTGAAATGTAGAAGTAGGCTGGTAAGGGTGAAGATTACAAAATTCAGGAAGAGAAGCTAAGGTTTCATTTACTTTAGGGTTATACTTCATGGTGCAGGAGCCAAGAGGGTAAAAGTTTGTGTCCACGCACATGTTTTTTTGAGAAAGTCTTACGAAGTGACGCACAAGATCGGGTTCTGTTACCTCAGGAAGTCCAAGAGGTGTCTTGCGTAAACTGGAGGAGGGAATAAATTTCTCTATATCCTTTCTTTCAACGTCAACCCCGGACAAAGATACCGCTTTTCTTCCTTTTTTGCTTTTCTCAAAAATTAGCTTTTCATCGTTCATCTTTTATATCTCCCAGAATGGAAACTAACCTGTCCATTTCTTCTTTTGTTCTTTTTTCAGTGACACAGAAAAGAAGATGGTTCTTAAGTTCGGGATAAAATCTTCCAAGGTCAAGTCCCCCAAAAATCTTTGCCTCTAAAAGTTTTTGATTAATCTTTTCTGGTGAAGTAGACGTTTTTATTACAAATTCTTTAAAAAAGGGAGCAGAGAAGGGGGATAAATATCCGGGAAGATTTTCTATTTTTTCCTTTAGATAGTGAGAGTTTTTCATACAGAGCATGGCTATTTTTTTAAGTCCCTCTTCTCCCATAGAGCAAAGGTATACACAGGCTTTTAAAGCATTTAGAGCCTGATTTGTGCAGATGTTTGATGTTGCTCTTTCTCTTTTTATGTGCTGTTCCCTTGTTTGCAGAATAAGAACAAATCCTCTTTTTCCTTCCTTATCCTGAGCTTCTCCCACAATTCTTCCTGGCATCTGACGAAGAAATTCTTTACGAGAGGTGAAAATTCCAAAACATCCTCCCCCCAGGTAAGGAGGATTGCCAAGAGACTGTCCTTCTGCTACAGCAATATCTGCGTTATACTCCCCAGGGGGTGATAAAGTGCCGAGTGAGAGAGGGTCACAACTTACAATGTATAAAGATCCGTATTTGTGGGCTATTTTTTCTATATCTTCTGTTTTCTCAATACATCCGAAAAAATTTGGATTTTGGATGATGACACCTATCACTTTATCGTCCATTTTATCTTTTAAAAAGTTAAGATCAGAGATACCCTCCTCACTATAAGGTATTTGAAGAATTTTTATTCCTGAAGGTTTAAGGTAAGTTAAGAGGACTTTGTAATATTCGGGGTGTAAAGTTTTTGCTACAAGGAATTTATCCCCTTTTCTGATTCTGCAGGCCATAAGGGCTGCTTCTGCCAGGGAAGTTGCCCCATCGTACATGGAAGCATTTGATACATCCATCCTGAAGAGATTGCAGATAAGAGTCTGATACTCAAAGATTGCCTGCAAAGTTCCCTGGGATACCTCAGGCTGATAGGGGGTATAAGGGGTGTAAAATTCCGAGCGAGATGCTATATGCTCTACCACCGCAGGGATAAAGTGATCATATATTCCTCCTCCTAAAAAGCTGACATAGTCTTCCATGGAGATATTCTGTCTGGAAAGTTTCCTGAGTTCTTTTCTAAGTTCCATTTCCGATATTCCGGAGGGGAGATTAAGATCTGAACGAAGACGAATCTCCTCAGGAACAGTAATGAGTTCCTCTATGGATTTTACCCCTATCTCCTCCAGCATTCTTTTCTTATCTTCCTCTGTATGAGGAATGTAGGGAAGATTCATTTTCTTTTTCTCCTAAATAAAAATAAGATGATTTCACAGATCAAGATCAAGTTCCTGGAGTTTTCTCTTAGATGGATGTCCATTCTCATCCCACTCTCGTAGTCTGTAATACTCATTTATAAGTTCCTCGACTGGAGGAACTTTCCCTGCTCTGAATCCTTTTTTAGCCGGGACATGCATTTTTGGAGGAAGAATATCATCTTTTTTGCTATAGCCATCTCTTAAATTTATTAAACGCTGCATAGTGAAGATTCTTTCTCCACACTTCATAGCCTCCTGAACATCCCATTCCCAACCTGTGATTGAATTAAAGATGTTTAATATGGAAGTAAAGCTTAAATCTCCCCCATCAGGCATAAAAACACACAGGACAAGTGAATTAACAAGAGCACAGTAGTCCTGCATTTTCACTGCAAGAAATGCCTTTCCTTCTCTTTTAAAGAATTGGGCTTTTTCCTTGGTTATCCCTATTTCAGGAATATAAAAACCACTCATTTCCACATCTTCCTCAACACCCCTCATATGACATGCACCCCTTGTTCCTGTAGCGTAAGTCGGGATCATACCCCAGCAAGCTCTTGGGTCATGCGCGGGAAAATCTAAACCTTTCACATGAGCAACAAGTTCTTCTGCGTTTTTGCCAATTTTTCTGGCGGCTCTCAATGCTCCTTCTGAGAAAATAGAACCAAATCCTTCCTTGTTTCCTATTTGTTTGACAAGTTCTATTAAAATCTCAGGGTCACCCCATTTGATCTCCATCCCTCCTGTATCCTTCTTGCTGATTATACCTTTTTCATAACATTCCATGGCAAACCCAATACAGGCACCAGTTGAAATTGTATCTATGCCTAATTTGTTGCAAATATCATTAGCTACAGCGATTGCCTTTACATCATCAATTAATAAATTTGTCCCTAACATTCCCAGTGTTTCATACTCAGGCCCTATGCCTTTTAGCCTGTATTTGGTGGGTTCTTCTATGTTAATATTCCTGTGGCAGCCAATGGGACAGTAAAGGCACGGATATGGTTTTGCAGACAGGACATTGGTGTAGTTTGGTGCTCCAATTTTTTTAGCTCCTTCTGGCCAGGTGTCCCCAGTCCAGTACTTAATTGGCATATCACCGAAACCTTCCGCGGTGATACATAAGACAGGGGTTCCGTGGGGTCTTAATCCACTTTTTATACTTGCATTATGTATTTCCTTAAAATATTTGCGATTATATTCTTTTAACAGAGAAAGATTTGCTACAGGAACCTTTTTGGATCCTTTTACTGCAACTGCTTTTAGATTTTTTGACCCCATTACGGCTCCCAAACCGCATCTTCCGGCAAAACTGTGTTTGTCAACCACTATACATGCCATCCTTACCAGCTTCTCGCCCGCCGGGCCTATTGTGGCAACACTTACTCTTTCATCTCCTAATTCTTTTCTAATTTGGTCCACAGCCTGATAAGAGTCCAATCCCCATATACTCTTTGCATCTTTTATCTCTACTTTATCATCATCTATATAAATATAAACAGGAGTTTCTGACCTGCCCTGAATGATGAGTGCATCATATCCTGCTTTTTTAAGAAAAGGTCCCCACTTTGCACCTGCAGCAGAATCTGCTTGAGTATTAGTGAGGGGTGATTTGGAAACTACAGAAAATTTAGCACCTCCTGGAACAGGATGTCCCTGGAGAGGACCTGTGGCAAAAATTAATCTGTTATCAGCATGCAAGGGGTCTTTTTCCGGTGAAACCTCTTCCCACAAAATTTTTGCACCAAAGCCTGCTCCTCCAACAAAAAGCCTGAAGATTTTATCCTCCACATCCTCTTTTACAACCTTTTTATTAGTAAGATCAATTCTCAAGACTTTATTCCAGTAACCTGATGCCATTTTTCTCCTCCTGTTTTTTTATTTTTTAATTTATCCACCCGCAACAGGTAAAAGTAAGGTTAGTTCACTTTTGTCTTTTAATTTTTCGTTTGCTTTTATTACCTCTCCACCACCTATTACTATTGCTCTATACCCTTTTTTGGGATCAATAATTAACTTTTTTAAATTATCCCCATAAATCGAAATTAGTTTTTCTAACAAAGACCTTACAATAAGGTCTTCTTCAAGTTCCATTTCTAATTCATCGTATATTTCTAACAATCTAAGTTTTACCTTTACTTTCGTTTTTAACCTCTTTTATCTTTTGTATAATGTTTGATTTCGCTTTCTGTCTCATGTATCCAAATGGTCCTGAACGAAGAGCAACAAGGTTTTGTCTGATTTCCTCTTTTTTTCTCTTAGCTTCATCTTCGCTCAAATAGCCAAGTTTCAAAGCTATATCCACTCCTGCCAGTCTTCCTTCCTCCATAGCTGTGCTTGCCTCCTCAACCCCAGCAGCATCTCCAGCAACGTAGATTCCCTCAACCGTGGTTTCCATATTCTCGTTATGAAGGGGTAAAAGCCCGCCCAATTCAGGAAAAAATCCCAGGGTGCACCCTGCTATCTGAGCAAGTTCAATAGAAGGATGAAGTCCTGCAGCAATACAAATACAATCTGTAACTAAGGTTTCTTCTGTTCCTTCAATAGGTTTCCATGAACTATCTAATTTCACAATAGTAACCTCTTCCACCCACTTTTCTCCTTTTGCTTCCTTAATAGTGCAAGAGGTAAAAATTGGCACACCAGCTCTTCTAATTTTACTTGCATGGACCTGGTATCCTCCAATTTTTGGTGCTGCTTCAACTATAGCTACCACCTCTGCACCAGCCTGTAGAAGCTGGTAGCTGATAATTAATCCCACATTGCCTGATCCCAGGATGATAAATTTCTTTCCTGGAAGCACACGGTGGATATTAATCATGGTTTGAGCTGCTCCTGCTCCCATCACTCCTGGAAGAGTCCAGCCTGGGAAAGCAACAGGATTTTCAATTGCACCTGTTGCAAGTAAAATCTTTTTCCCTTTAATTATTTCATTTTTATTGTTATTTATTGTTCCCACAGTTTTGTCTTCAAAAATACCAAAAACTACTGTGTTAAGGAATACTTCCACACCAAATTTTTCTGTCTCACCAAGAAGCATCTTACCAATATCAAATCCCCTTATACCAGCTCTTTGTCGAGTTGATCCAAAAAATTTGTGTATTTGTTTGAAAAGTTGTCCTCCGGCTTTTTTGTTTTCATCTATTAAAGCTACCTTTGCTCCAGCTTTTGCCACCTCAATACTGCAGGTAAGACCGGCAGGACCTGCTCCCACCACAATAACATCATATTCTTTCAATTTTTCTCCTCCCACTTTCCTTTGCCGTATTGAGTTTCTATCACCATTCCCTCTTCAACAGGTGTAATACATGTTCTTGTATTGGGAACTCCATTTACAGTCATCACACAATCAGTACACTGGCCAATCCCGCAAAAAAGTCCTCTTGGCTGTTTGTACTTATCGGTGAAGCGATTAATTTTTATACCTGCAGCAAGGAGAGCGGCAATTATCATCTCTCCTTCTTTAGCTTTAATTTTTTTTCCATCTACAGTAATGTTTACGACTCTTCCGGGTTTTTGTTTACCCAGAATTGGGTGGTCTAAGATACGCATTTTGTTTTCGTTGTTTTTCGCAAAGTTTGTTTTCGTGGTTAAAATACCTCTGACAACAAGGGCGTATTTTTTTGGGATAGAAATACTTATAACAGGAGTGTGGTCCTGCTTTGGTTTATTTAAAACTTTCACTACTTTCCCCTTACACACTTTTTCTCCTTTTCTATCTACAGCTATTACTTCCTCTCCAATTTTAGGTAATGGCAGGAACTCGAAGGGAAGAGAAATTAAAGCTAAGTCATTTGTGTAATTTAAATTAAGCACAAAAATTGCAAGTCCCGGACAGGAGCTTATACATATTCCACAGCCTGTGCATTTTTTCTCATCTAATTTTGGGAGATTGGTAATAGGAGATCCGATCTTAATAGCTCCCTGTGGACAGGCCTCCTCACATGGATTACAGGGAATCTCCTGTATGCATTCAATTACAGCACAGGGACCTTGCCAGAGTCTTTGAAGACTTGGATAACCAGGCGTTTTTTCAAGTTCAGCTGGGGTTGGAATTCCTTCAAAAAGGGCTCCCTTGCTTTCCCACAGTAATAGAGTGTTGTTTTTTTCTTGATAATTCATCATAATCCCTTTGAGACTTAAACATTTCATTAAACAGGTGTTTTATTTATGTTTTTGATGTTTTTAAATCTGGAGAAGCTGAAGGGCTCAATTGGGAGCGAAGTCTTACCCTCTGTTATGAGTTCAGATACCAATTTTCCCGTGATGGGAGCAAGCGTAATTCCTTCTCCAGCGTGACCTGTTGCTAAAATAAAATTTCCCGGATTTTCTACCTTGCTTATGATGGGAAGACCATCTATGTAACAAAATGGCCTTAATCCGGCAAATATCCTGATGCAATTTATCTCTTTAAGTTTTGGTATGAATTTAATAGCCCTTTTTGCAATATGCCTTACTGTAGTTATGGTTACTTTATTATCGTAACCTGCAAATTCTCTACTACTTCCTATAGTCCAGTTACCGGTGTTTTCCTGTACGAAAACTCCAGCAACTCCGAGTTTTATTCTCGGATCTTTAGATTTTTTTACAGCTTCTAAATTAAAAGCGGTGGTTAGATAGTCAGCATCTGAAATTTGTCTCCATCTTTTATTAAGTGGAACAGATTCTGTTACTATAATTTGCCCTTTTCTTGGTATAATGGGTACGGTGATGCCAGCCATTTCCCCGACTTTACAAGACCACGCTCCTGCAGCATTGACAACAAAGCGAGGTTTTATTTTTTCACTTTCTGTAACAATGGAGACAATTTCTCCCTTTTTTATTTCCATTTTCTTCACTTCAGTAGAAAAGAAAAATTCTGTCCCTAACTTTTTTGCCGCATAGGCAAATCCATAGTTTACCTTGAAGGGATTTACTGTACAGCTTTCCCATTCCTCTACTCCAACCACTACATCTTTCCCTAAGGTAGGTTCCATTTCTCTCAGTTTTTTCCCCTCTATTAGATGAACATTTATTCCTTCTTCCTTTTTTTTGCGAAAGTGTTTTTCTATATCCGGATACTGTTTTTCGTTAACACTGCAAACGAGAGAACCTACATTTTCATATTCAACGTCGTATCCTATCTGGTCTGATAAATCTTTGTATAGTTTAATACTCTCTCTTGCAAGCTCTAACACAGGTGGTTCAAAAAGTTGGAGAGGACAGCCACCATGGTTTGTTCCAGAGGCACCAAAGGATAACCCTATTTTTTTCTCTACTACAGCCACTTTTACTCCTTTTTTTGCCAGGTTATACGCTATAGAACAGCCTATAACTCCTGCCCCTATAATAACAACATCCACTACTTTGTTCAATTAATTTCTCCTTCTTTTCCGGCTAAAAGTCCTATTTTAACAGGTCTTACAGGAGGACGTTTACTGAAAGGCTGCACTTTGCTTATTTTTTTATTTTCCTCAGCTATTATCCTCTCTATCAAAGGTCCACATGTTCTCCCCTGACATAAGCCCATTCCAGCACGTGTTACTCTTTTGACTTCGTCAACTGTTTTAAGGTTAAATTTTCTAATAGCCTCTCTTATCTCTTCTTCTGTAACCTCTTCGCATCTACAAATTATAACTTTTCTTTCCATGGCTACCTTTTAAAAGTTAAATTTTTCTTTATCTTATTTCTCGAGTGTTTATTGCAGCTCCCTTTTCAGGTGGGTCGGTAAGTTTGGCATATATTTTTAAAATACCATTTTTTACCTTTGGCGGTGGCGGAGACCAATTTTTACGCCTTTCTTTCATTTCCTCTTCTGTTAGATTAACACTGAGTTTTCTCTCCGGTATATTTATCTCTATGATGTCTCCATTTTTCAAGAGCGCAATTGGTCCACCTTCCATTGCCTCAGGAGATATGTGACCTATTATGGGACCTCTATTAAATCCAGAGAATCTTCCATCTGTAATTAGGGCCACTTTTCTGTCAAGCCCAAGTGCAACTAACGCATCGCACGAGAGCATAACCTCTTTCATTCCAGGAGCTCCCTTTGGCCCTTCATATCTTACCACAATTACCTCTCCCTCGTGAATCATATTTTTCCTCAGAGCATCATACGCTTCCTGATCCCCATTGAAAACTCTTGCCGGACCTTTGAATTTTAGCATTTCTTTTGACATTGCTGTTGTTCTAACTATTGCTCCGTTGGGAGCAAGATTTCCCTTTAAAATAGCAAGTCCCCCTTCTTTGGTTAGAGGTTTGGTAATAGGGTATATTATTTTTCTATCAACTTTTCCTTTAAATTTAGAAAGATTCTCTTTTAAAGTTTTTCCATCAACAGTCATGCAATCAAGAAAAAGAAAATCCTGGAGTTCTCTCATTACAGCAGGTACCCCTCCTGCAAAGTGCAGGTCTACAACTGTGTATTTACCGTTTGGTTTCACATTACATATACAGGGAATTTTCTTACTATACTCATCAAATATTTCAAGATCGAACTTAATTCCAAGTTCATTGGCAAAGGCGAGAATATGAAGAATTGCGTTTGTAGAGCCTCCTATAGCTATATCTACCATAACAGCATTTCTTAAGGACTTTTCTGTAATAATGTCCGAGGGTTTTATTTTATTTTTAACAAGCTCAACTATTTTTTTACCAGATTGTTTTGCAATTCTAAGTCTTTCTGAGGATTGTGCAGGGACGGTGGAGCTACCTGAGAGGGACATACCAAGTGCTTCAGATAGAATTTGCATAGTATTTGCTGTTCCAAGAATAGGACACGCTCCAGGTCCAGGGCAAACATGATTTTCCATTGCAAGAATTTCCTCTTCTGTTATCTTTCCTGTGCCAAGAGCAGTTACGGCTTCGTTAACATCTGATGTGACAACAACTTTTCCCTTGTATCTCCCGGGGTACATTGGACCACCAGTTACGATAATTGAAGGAATATTGAGCCTTTCGGCAGCCATTATTTCTCCTGGGATTATATTATCACAGGAGGAAAGCAGAACAAGACCGTCAAATAAATGTACCTTTGCCATTATTTCTATGGATGCGGCAAGGACATCCCTTATGACAAGTTCATACTTTAGGTTTTCCGTACCAATTGCGATATTTCCGCATGTGGCAAATACACTGAACTCAAAAGGAGTCCCACCTGCCTGCCATATCCCTGCTTTAACATGTTTGGCAACCTCTTTTAAGTGAGCATGACCTGGTGATGCCTCATTCCACGTGTTTACGACTCCAATTAGAGGTTTTG
>DRTT01000009.1 GCA_011372105.1 Candidatus Aerophobota bacterium | reverse complement strand
TTTTTAAAGTTTAAAAAAGAGACTGAAAGGGGTAATTTTGTCTTTCCTGCTCTGTTAAATCTTGCTCCCTTAAGAAGAAAACTTGTATTTTTCACAATACCCACACTTTTCATTTTTTCTCACCCGGCATTTTTTCTCCTATTTTCTGGGCAAGCTCTGCCGCCTTTTTAACATCCATCGCTCCCAGAATCTTTGCCACCTGACGCTCATCCATCTGGGACAGAACTTCAATAATTAGTTCATCCTCCAGATTTTGAATAATTGGCGCAACCTCCTCTACTCTCATCTGTTCATAAACCTGAGCAAGCCACTTTATTTTAGCCATTCTCTCAGCTTCACCTTTTTTCAAATAGTCCTGGATTTCCTTTCTCAGCAAAGAAAGCTCATTTGCCTTTTCCTTAAGTTCTTTCTCCTGAAGTTTTAAACGTTCTTCCAGCTTGTTTATTCTCTCCTTTTCTTTAAAAATGTTTTCCCTTTCCTTTTCAAGCTCCTCAAGAATCTGCGTTATCATTTTTTCTTCCTCTGAAACCTTGATGCCTTCCTGAGAGAAATTTTCTTTCTGGGAACCCTCCCTGAAATGCAAAATCCTTTCTCTTAGATAATTAATTCTATCTTGCGTAAGAAGACCCTTCTTAAAGAGTAAAAGACCTGTAAAAAGTAAAAAAAGTAAAAAGATAAAGGCTACTTTCTTCATATAACTTGAAAGAGGCCGTTTTTTATTTTTTGATAGAATCTTGCAACTGCGCTCTCATCAATGAGTTTTTGCTCGAGTTTGTTTCTCAGCTTCACAAATTCTTTCCACTTTTTATCTTTCATTTTCTCAAGAAGTTTTTTTTCCCGGGAAACTTGCATCAGCGCCTTGTCTATTTCTTTTCTTTCCCTTAAGATCCCTTGAATAGCCTCCCTTTTTCTTTCAATCTGGTCTTTTAACTTTTCAAAATAAGAGTAATAAAGAATAACAAGTGGTATTTTAACCCTCTGGCACATCTTTTCCTGCAATTTCTTCTGACAGAAAGCCATTTTTTGCTCCATCTCTTCAAGCTCTCTTTTTTCCTTTTCTTCCCTTTTAATAAGTTCTGCAATTTTCCTTTTCAAAAGATCCTCTTCCTTTTCTTTTTTATCAAGAAGAAACTGAAGCGAAAAAGAAAACTTTTTCATAATTTTTCTCTATTAAACATCTCAATAAGTCTGGATACCCCTTCCTCATAAGGGGTAAATTCTTCAAGATCCTGTCTTAAATAAGAATTTACCTTCTCAATGTATTGCAGAGCATAATCAATATCCTTATTACTGCCTTTAACATAGGCACCAATATTTATAAGGTCCTCTGCTTCCCTGTATACAGCTAAAACCTTTCTCAGCTTACCGGCAGCTTCTCTGTGCTCCTTTGAAGTTACATCAACCATTAATCTGCTTATACTCTGCAAAACATCTATAGCTGGATAATGCCCCTTAGAGGCAAGTTCTCTTGAAAGAACAATATGTCCATCAAGAATTGACCTCACAGCATCTGCCACAGGTTCATCCATATCATCGGATTCAACCAAAACTGTATATAAACCTGTAATACTACCTTTAAGAAAGGAACCTGCCCTTTCCAGAAGTCTTGGTAAAAGAGAATAAACAGAAGGAGGATAGGCTTTTGTCGCAGGAGGCTCTCCTACGGCAATTCCTATTTCTCTCTGAGCCATGGCAAAACGGGTGACAGAATCCATCATTAAAAGAACATGAAGTCCCCTGTCTCTGAAATACTCAGCTATGGTAGTAGCTACAAAAGCTCCTTTAACTCTCAGAAGAGCAGGCTGATCTGAGGTAACAGCTACCACCACTGATTTTTCTAATCCCTCTTTCCCTAAAATTTTATCTAAGAATTCTTGTACTTCTCTCCCCCGTTCTCCTATAAGGGCAATTACATTAACATCAGCCTGGGAAAAACGAGCAATTCTCCCAAGGAGAAAACTCTTACCCACTCCACTTCCGGCAAATATCCCTATTCTCTGTCCTTTCCCAATAGTTATAAGCCCGTCTATAGCTCTTATCCCTGTTCCAAGAGGCTCTTTTATCTGGCTTCTCTCAAGGGGTGAGGGAGGAAGCTGGTGAACAGGCCTTTCTTCCTCTGAGATAATTGGACCTTTTCTGTCAATGGGCTGACCAAGACCATTTATAACTCTCCCAAGAAGCTTCTCACCCACCTTAACCCTCAGAGGCTGACCTGTTGTTTTCACTATACTGCCCCCACTTATTCCCTGAATCTCTTCTATTGGCATTAAAAGAAGCTTTTCTTCTCTGAAGCCAACCACCTCTGCTTTTATCCTTCTTTTACCTTTTAAAGGATAAATATAACAAAGCTCACCTAAAGAAGCAGAGGGACCCTGGGACTCAATCACAGAACCAACAACTTTGATAACCCTTCCCTCTGAACTTATAGGGTCCACCTTCTCTATGATGCGAAAGTAAGGAGAGAAAATACTCATTCCCCTTCCTCCATTAAGGCTCTACTTATCTCCTCAATTTGATTTTCTATACTGGCATTTATCATCTGCCCTTCGGTTTCCACTATACACCCACCTGATTGAATACTTTCATCTTTTTCTATTATCACCTCGCTTTCTGAAAGTTCAGATAAGAGAAAATCCTTGTCCATCTCTGTAAGAGCTTCCCAGTCTCGAGGGTTAATCCTTACAATTATTTTTCGTGTGGGAGAATTCATAACTCTTCTGAGAGCTTCTCTTGCTATCTTTTTGACAATTTCTCTATCAACACTTACCTCCCTTCTTATAATTTTTTTTGCTATAGCAAGTGCCATTTCCACAAGCTCTCTTTCACTTTCTTCAATAAAATTTTGCTTTTCTATTTTCAGCTTCTCAATTGCTTCTTTAAACATTTCCTTTAAAGCAAGAACAGAGCTTTCTGCCTTTCTCTTCCCTTCCTCAAATCCTTTCCTGTAAAAAGTGGCCTTCACCTTTTCTACATCGTCCACCATCCTACTCTTCGCAGAAACTAAATTTTCGCCTGAATTATGTTTTAAATCAAATTTTTCTTTTAGCTTCTCCACACTTCCATTTACCCTGTAAATATTTTTTAAGGGAAAGGGTAATCTTATTTTAAACAATTAACTCCTCCTCTCCTCTTGCCGCAATCAGTATCTCTCCTTTCTCTCCAAGTTCTCTGAATATGTTTGCAATTTTTTGCTGAACTTTTTCCACTTCCTTCATCCTTACAGGACCCATAAGCTCCATTTCCTCTTTTATGGTAGCTGCTGCGCGAGAGGACATGTTCTTGAAAAATTTTTCTCTTAACTCTTTACTTGCTCCCTTTAAAGCTAAAGTAAGGTCTTTTGTATCTATCTCTCTTAGAGCTCTCTGAATGGACCGGTCATCAACTGAAAGAATATCCTCAAATACAAACATCATTTGCTTTACCTCCTGTGCAATCTCTGTATTTTTCTTCTCCAGAGCCTGTAAAATAACCTCCTGCTTTTCTCTCTCCATTAAATTAAGAATCTCAGCTACAGCTCTTGTTCCTCCTGTTGTCTGGAATTTGGTTTCGTAAGAAACAGAAGAAAATTCTCTCCTTAAAGCCCTGTCTATATCTCTCAAAACATCAGGTGATATCTCTCCTATTCTAATAATCCTCATGGCAACCTCTACCTGGAGGTCTTGAGGAAGAGAGGAAAGGACAAAAGAAGCCTTTGATGGATTTAAATGAGAGAGAATAAGAGCAATAGTTTGGGGATGTTCAGACTTAACAATATTTACAAGTTGCTGCGGATCAACTTTCTCCAGAAAATCAAAGAAAGCTTCCCCTTTTTCCATATCTTCTTGAAAATTCTCTGCAACACTTAAAGCTTTATGATCACCAAGAGCCCTTGCCAGTATCTCCCGAGCATACTCTTTGCCCCCTTGGCTAACATAACTTGAGGTGAGGCTTAATTTATAAGCCTCCTCCCAAACCTCCTTTACAATTTGAGGAGGAACACTTTCCCACTTTTCTATCTCTTCTGCTAAAAGTTTTATTTCCTCTTCGCTTAAATTCTGCAGCACCTTTGCAGCTCTTTCTTTTTCAAGACTTATTAAAAGTATTGCCGCTTTTTGTCTTCCTGTTAAATTTTTCTCAGCCTCTTTCATGGTTTGTAATCCATATTTTTATTATTTGTGCTAATTTTTGAGGTTCGGTTTCTGCTAATTTAAAGACACGCTCTCTTAAAAAACCCTCGCTCTCAAAAGGCAAAATCCCCTCTTTTGTCCCCACAGAAGGAATTCCTTCGCCTTTTTCCAGCCCCGCAGACAAAAGCCTTATAATTGAGCGTAAGGAGAAAAAGAGAAAAAGAATAACTGCAATAATGATTAGGTACCGGGAAAGACCCGGTAAAATTTCTACAAGAGAGAATCCTTCCTGAAGTTCCTCCTCTTTTGCAGAGGTATCAAAGGGAACATTAGTCACGATAATTTTATCACCCCGGGATTCATCATAACCAACAGCTTGTTTAACCATAGAAGTGAGATTTTCCATCTCTTGCTTGCTCCGGGGAATGTACTCTTTCTTCCCGTCATTTCCAATTTTGTAGGTTCCATCAACTGCAACTGCAACTGAAATTCTCTCAATATTTCCTGCACCTTTTACTATTTGTTCCACGGTTTTACCTATCGCATATTCAACAGTGCTCTCCTCTTTTGTTTCTTTCCCTGGAATATTTGCTGTAAGTAAATTTCCCTGCCCCATGTTAGTTTTTACTCCCGGAGCTCCTCCAAGAACTTCTCCTTTGTTTTCAGAACTTTCCTCTCTTCTTGTCTCACTTCTTACAACCCTGCTCTCAGGGTCGTAATATTCCTGTGTCCTTGTTATCCTGTCAAAATTTAACCTGGCATCAACTCTAACAACAGCCTTCCCTGGACCCACCACAGAGGAAAGAAGGCTTTCAACTTTGCTCGCAAGATAGGCCTCTATCTGCCTTTTTAAATCAAGTTGATTTGCAGTAAGATAAAAAGGAGAGGTAACCTCCTCTCCTCCAAAAAGTATTTCCCCTCTCTGGTCTATAATGGAAACATCCTGGAGCTGCATATTTTCCACACTTCCTGCAATAAGCTTTGCAATACCCATCACCTGATCCTTTCTGAGTCTTACTCCCTGTTTTAATTTGAGAACTACCGAAGCCCGCGGAGAAGACTTCTCTCCTATAAAAGGTGATTTTTCTGGCAAAACAAGATGAACTCTCGCTCTTAATACCTCGTCAAGACTCTCTATTGTTCGAGCAAGCTCTCCCTGTAAAGCTCTCTGATAATTCACTTTCTCCATAAAGTTTGTCATTCCTATAAGCCCTGTATTGTCAAATATCTCAAACCCCACCCCCCCTCCACTTGGTATGCCCTCCATCGCAAGGTCAAGACGAACCTCATGCACATAAGAAGCAGGAACAAATATAGCAGTTCCATTTTCCTTTATCTTATAGGGAATATTCTTCTCTTTTAACTTTTTGACTATTTGTCCTGCATCCTCAAGAGAAAGATCAGAGTAAAGCAGTGAATAATCAGGGCGAGTTGCCCAACCAACAAATATACAGAGTGCTGCCAAGAAAATTACAAAGCTCAGAACAAATGCTATCTTTTGCTTTACTTCAAATCTTTGCCAGATTGTTTTAATCTGTTTTAAAACCTGACTCAGAAAATCCATTTTAAATTTTTACTTTAAATTTGCATCCTCATTATTTCTTTGTAAGCTTCCACAAGTTTATTCCTTATCTCCATCATCAACTGAAACGCAAGATTTGCCTCCTCTGCAGCTATCATTACCTGATGAATGTTTTCCACTTCTCCTGTAATTAACCTCTTAATGGACTCATCGGCGTTCTTTTCTAAATCACTTACCTTCTCAATTAAATCACTCAAAATCTTCTGGAAAGAAAAATTCCCCTTTTTGCTCCCTTCTATCTTGAACCCGGGTTCTGTTTTAATTATACTGGAAAAAGGTTGAATTGGCTCTTTTCCCATTATTATCTCCTCCCGATTTCAAGAGCTTTGCGAGCCATATTCAAAGCTGACTTAAAAGCGGTAAGGTTTGCTTCATAGGCTCTGGCAGAAGAAATCATGTCAATCATCTCCACCACCACATCCACATTAGGCATAGCCACATATCCTCTCTCATCAGCGTCAGGATGAGAAGGCTCATAAATCATCTTAAAGGGAGAGGGGTCGGGAAATATTCCTGCAACTTTTACTCCTCCATCCATTTCCTGATCCAAAACTGTGGAAAAGACTACCTCTTTTCTTCTGTAAGGTCCTCCCTGAGCAGTTCTTGTAACATTTGCATTGGCAATATTACCTGCAATGACATTCATTCGGATTCTCTCTGCACTCATCCCTGAAGCACTTATTCTCATGGCGGAAAAAAGTGAAAAGTAACCCATTTTATCCCTCTTTTTTATCTTCCTTTTATAGCCTCTTTTATTCTTTCAAGCTTTCCACTTAAAAGTTGAACATAGAGATCATACCTAAGAGCATTCATGCTAAGCCTTACCATTTCCTTTTCTATATCCACATTATTAAAATCCTCACGCATGACTTGAGAGGTATCAACATAAATAGTAGGAGTTAAACTTTTTAATTTTTTGCCATCAATATTCCTCCTTAAAAGACTTCTCAACTTTTCCTCAAAAACAACTCTTCTGCTTTTAAATCCAGGAGTATCCACATTAGCAATGTTATTGGCAATAACCCTGTGCCTGAGAGCACACACATCAAGCATTTTTTTGAGCAAGATGTATGTTGTATCGTTTATCCAGCTCATTTTTTCACCCTTAAAAATGGATGCAAAATTTTTACCAACTTCTTGTAAGATGAGAAACCTCTTTTTTTCTGAAAACTTCTATCCTCATAAGGGAAATATTTTCCTACCCGAGCCTGTATTTTTTTATCTTATTTCTAACAGTGCGAACACTCACCCCCAGAATCTCTGCTGCTCTTGTCCTGTTTCCATCCACCTTACAAAGAACATGCTCGATTAATTTTTTTTCCATCTCCTCAAGACTCAGGTTATCAAAAAAAGAAGGTGGAACCTCTTCTTTTTCACAGGTTACTCCCAGAAAAAGGTCCTGAGGTAAGAGGTACTCTCCCTCACTTACAACTACAGCTCTTTGTATGGCATTCTCAAGCTCCCGGACATTACCCGGCCAGTCATAGGCTTTCATTGCTCTGATACACCCAGGACTTATTCCTTTTAAATTCTTACCATTTTGACGGCTGTATTTTTTTAAAAAATAATCTGCCAAAAGAGGGATATCCTCTTTTCTTTCTCTCAAAGGAGGAAGATGTATGGGAATAACATTTAACCTGTAATAAAGGTCCTCTCTCAACTTTCCTTTGGTAACAGCCTCCACAGGATTAACATTGGTTGTTGCAATTACCCTCACATCCACTTTGATTGTTTTTGTTCCTCCAACTCTCTCAAATTCTTCCTCCTGAAGGACTCTTAAAAGTTTTGCCTGAAAATTAAAAGAGGTTTCACTTATCTCATCAAGGAGAATTGTCCCGGTGTTGGCAAGCTCAAATCTTCCCTCTTTTTTCTCCAGAGCTCCGGTGAAAGCACCCTTTTCGTAGCCAAAAAGTTCACTTTCCAGAAGCTCTTCAGGCAAAGCAGCACAGTTAACCTTTATAAACGGTCTTTCCCTGCGAGGACTTGCATTATGAATTGCTCTTGCCACAAGCTCTTTTCCTGTCCCTGTCTCTCCATAAATTAAAACAGTGCTCTTGGTAGGGGCAGCTTTTGATATCATTTTATAAACTTTTTTCATGGCAGAACTTTCGCCTATTAATCTCTTCTCTCTGTAAACATAATTTATCTCTGACTTAAGATACCTGTTTTCTCTTAATAGACTCTGATACTGGGAAATTTTTTGAATAGCAATTTTGACCTGATCGGGCATAATGGGTTTTGTAAGATAATCACAGGCTCCCTCCTTCATTGCCTCCACTGCGTTTTCTATACTACCGTAGGCTGTAATCACTATCACAGAAGTTGAAGGAGACAATCCTTTTATCTTCTTTAACAGAGAAATCCCATCCATCTTAGGCATTCTAACATCGGTTATCACCACATCAAAAAAATTTTCCTTAATTTTTTTCAAAGCTGAAACGCCATCGTTTGCAACGCTAACCTGATAGCCCTCTCTTTTTAAAATCTCTCTTAACAAATCTCTTACAAGAGGCTCATCGTCTACTACAAGAATACTTTCTACCATCATTTTTTACTTCCTCTGAATCGTTTATCAAAGGAAAATTTAAAACAAAGGTGGTTCCCCTTCCGGGAACACTTTCCACCCTTATTTTCCCTCCATGGATTTGAACTATTTGCCTGACAACAGAAAGCCCAAGGCCGGATCCTTTTGACTTGGTTGTGTAAAATGGATGAAATATTTTCTCCTTTTCCTCGGGCAGAATACCACAACCTGTATCTGAGAACTCTATTAAAACCTCCTCGGATGCCGTGCCAAGAATATAATCTCCATTTATCTCCCTGACAAACTGAGGCATTCTGGAGTGAGAGTATTTTTTCTTCCTGATGCGAACAGTTACTTTTCCTCCATCGGGCATAGCCTCAACAGAATTGAGAATAAGGTTTAAAAAAGCCTGCTTTAAAAGATCAGGATCTGCAACCATACCAACAGAAGATGAAGGGAAATCTTTAATAAAAACAACCTCTCTCTTTTCCCTTTCAATCTTTTGTCTTATAAGACATATAACAGCATCCACTAACTCATTTACCACAACAGGTCTAAAGCAGGGTTTTAAAGGACGGGAAAAATTCAAAAGATTTGTAACAAGATTATTCAGGCTCCTTGCCCCTTTTATAATATGCTCAACCCATAAACTTTTCTCCTTATCTTCCTTCAAACCTTCCTTCAACAAAAGTGCAAAACCCTCTATTCCTGAAAGAGGGTTCCTTACCTCATGAGCAACACTTGCTGCCATTTCCCCTAACATGGCAAGTTTTTCCTTATGCCTTATCTCCTCCTGAAGGTGCCTCAGGATGGATATATCTTTCAATATAACCATTATCCCCTCCACCTCATTATGAAGAGATTTTACCGGATTTGCGATAACCTCCAGAAAAATATCTTTATTCTTAGAAGAAAACCTTTTTTCTCCTATAACAGATTTTTTCTCTTTGAGCGCCTTTTCTAAAAGAGATACAAGATGTTTATTATCAGCAAAAACATCTTTGTAAGATTTTCCCAGCACATCTTTTGCCTTGTAATTTGTAATCTTTTCTGCAGCTGTGTTAAAAATGGTTATTTTCCCTTCAAGATCTAAAGCAAAGAGTCCATCCATCATGCTGTCAAGGATATTGTTAAGATAAGTTTTTACCCTTTTAAGTTCTGTCACTTTTCTTGCAAGAGCTTTGTTTGTCTCAGAAAGTTCCCTGCTAAGTTCTGTCACTTTTTGCTGAAGTTTTTGATAACTTTGCTTAAGAGTTTCTGTGGCTTTGGTGAAATTTTGAAAAGCAAAAGTTAGAAGGTCAAGTTCTTCTTTTCTCTGAACTACGCAAGAGGTCTTTCTGTTTAGCATTGCTCTTCTCCTTATCTTCGCTGGTCAAGAAAACGAGGTTTGACAGGAGAATACATTTTTCTGTAGGCCTGGTGAAAATTTCTTGCTGCGTCAATCCTGTCTATTTTTTCAGATACCTCTTTTATATCAGACTTTAAAAGAGAGCGATTTTTTTTCTCCTGTTCCAATATCTTTCTTAAAATATCTGTAATTTCCTTTATTAATCTTTCTGTTTTTTCATCAGGTTCTTTTGTCAGGGGAGAATTTTCCTTTAGTGCATCTATCCTGCCCATAATCTTTCCCTTCTCTTTTATAAGAAAAATAAGTCTTTTGTAATCTTTCTCTCTAATAGCTTTTTCCTGGGCAACTCCTATATCAAAGATTTCTCTGTAGAGTTTAAGTTGCTCTCTGTAACATAATTCTTGATTCATTTTACCCTCCCCTTCTTCAAAGCATAGCCTGACTTAAATTTGCCCAGACGCTTTCAGGAAACCTCTCATTTAAATCCCTGTAAAACTTTTCTGCTCTCTCCACCAGGTCAAGATGCCTGTAACAGTTACCAATCTGATACACAAGCCAGGCATCACTTTCGTCTTTCGGATACAAGGTCAAAGCTTCAAGGTAAAGCTTAACAGCTTTTTTGTACTCCCCAATGAAGTAATAAAGGTCAGCAAGGTTTATCAGAGTGTTTTCTTTTTCAGAAAAATCTTTCAAAGATTTTTCCTTTAACATACCAACAATCTTCTCATATAAACTTATAGCTTCTTTTATCTTCCCCTGTTTCTGTCTAATTTTTGCTATTTTAAAAAGGCAAAGAGCAACTTTCCCCTCTTCTCCAGAAAAAACCTGCAATATTTTTTTATAAATACTACAGGCTACCTCCTCCTCTCCTGCAAGAGAAAAAAGATGAGCTACATCAAAAAGCTGCGAAAGATTATTCTGAGGAAAACTTTTCAAAATTAAGGAAACATTTTTCTTTGCCACATCAAGTTTTCCACTTTCTAAATAACATCTGACAAGCTTAATCTGAGTTTTTACTTTTTCCTCCTTTTTCTTCAACAGGGATATTTTCTGTTCTAAAAAATCTATAGCCTTGCCCCATAATTCAAGTTTCATGCAAACATTCGCTAACTCCGAAAGCACCAGAATCTTTTGTTCTCTTGAAGAAGATTCCCTCAGAGCATTATTAAAAGCCTTTATTGCTCCAGAATAAATTCCCTCTCTGTGAAAAGCAATCCCCAGATTAAGATAAGCAGAAAATATATCAGGAGACAGGGGAAAATATCTGACAAATGCTTGAAATATCCTGATTGCTTTGACAAATTCTTTCTCTTTTAAATAAAGAGAGCCCAACCTGAGATAAATATCCTCAATGTAAGGATGCTGTTTCAGTATACTCTCGTAAATTTTAATTGCCTCTTTTAATTTTCCCTCACCTTCATAACTTTGGGCAAGCTTTTCTTTAACTTTAATAGCAAAGGCAGAATTTTTCCCGGAAAAGGGTAGAATTTTCTCGCAAATCTCACGAGCCTTTGCAAACTCACCTTTTTTTAAAAAAACATCTGCACAGAGAAAAAATCCTTCAGGTAAAAACCTGCTTTGAGGAAACCTCTCAAGCAACATAAAGAGGAAAGATAAAGCCTCTTCTATCTTTTCCTGAGCTATGTAACAGCGAGAAAGATTGAAAAGAGCCTCCTCCTGAAGTTTGCTTCTCGGATAATCCTTTATAAGGTGAGAGTAAAAAAGAGCTGCTTCTGAGTATTGATTTTTGCTTAAAAAAATATTGCCAAGTCTAAGGTAGGCTATTTGAGCTGAGAGAGTGAGAGGATAAGACCTGATAATCCTCTGGTAAAAAGATACAGCTTCTTTCTCTTTTGAATTTTCCAGAAGAGAATCTGCAGCAATAAGGTAAAATTCTGCTATTTTCTCACTTTCAGGAAATTTCTCAATCATCTCCTCTGCCAGTTTTAAAGCCTTATCAAACTCTCCTGCTTTCCTGTAACAGAGTGCAAGATTGTATCTTGCCTCAAAAAAGTATGGAGAAGAATTTTTAAAAGCTACCTTCTCATAGAAGAAACAGGCTCTATGAATAAATCCCAGCTTATGAAAAGTATTTCCGAGTTGAAAGTTAACCCGGTCCATCTCCGGATTTGAGGGGAATTTCTCTCTTATGTCAAGGTATAATTTTTTTGCTTCTTTTAATTTACCCATGTTGTAGAGATTATCAGCTTTTTGAAGATAAATTTGCCATCTTGGCTTTGTGGAAAAGAAATTTTCAAGGTAAAACAAGACAAAAATTACTACCCCTGCACCCACTCCAGCTGCTACAGCCAGCTTTAAAAAAGATAAATTTTTTAAAAACAAAATTAAATTTTTAAAAGTTAAACTGAATTTACCTCTCAGAGAGATTTTTTTGAGAAATTTCATTTTCATATTCACATAAAAGTTCTATTTTGTTGCCACAGGAGCAGATGATTTCAATTATCCGGACGATACCCTTTTCCCTTTTGAAACTTATCTTAACATCTCCTGTGTCTTTTTTTTCTGGTTTTATTAAAAGAGGCTCTTTTGAAAAGTTTAATCTCTCACTTTTAATCACACTTAAAAATTTTTTTCTATCTTCCAGCATGATTTGACTCCAGCGCTAAGGGAACGGTTCTTAAAACCTTCCTGACCTCCACCGGGTCAATAGGTTTTGTAAGATAGGAAAATACATCAAGATTTTGAATTTTATTTTTTGTCTGAAGGGAAGTATCACCTGTTATAACCACAATGGGAAGTGCAGGAGCTATCTCTTTTATTATGGGAATGGTTTCAAATCCATCCATCCCTCCCATGTAAATATCAAGGAAAAGAACATCAAATTTTTTTTCCAGGACCTTTCTTATAACCTCACTTCCACTTTCAACAACCTCAATACAGCAACCCTCATTTTCCAAAACTTTCCTCAAAAAATTCCTCATAAACATATCATCATCAGCAACTAATACCCGCATTTTTTCTTCCTTTCTTCGGTTTTTCAATAATAAGTGCAAAGAATATGCCAGAATTTAAAATTCCTTAAATAAAAGAAAAAATAAAATTTCTGAAAGGTATGGGGGAAGATTTTTGTATTTTTCCCTTTACATTCTACCAGAAAATTCAATAAAAAGTTTTTTAAAGTGTGTATAGATTAGTATACACTACCGGATGGTTCTTTAGGAGAGGATTTTCTTCTGTAAAAAGATAAATCTATATTGTATTTTCTTATTTTCTGGTATATAAAGGCACGGGTTACTCCTGCTTTTTCTGCTGCAGCTTTTATATTCCCCTGTGAGAGCAGGAGAAGTTCTCTTATATATTTTTCCTCAAATGAGGTTAAAAAACTTCTTTTGGCCTCCTCAAAAGGAAGAAACCGCTTTTTTTTAGGAGCTTTGTGGGGGAAAAATTTTTTGATATCATTCAAAGTAATAGAAGATCCCTTACAAACAACAACCATCTTCACAACAAAAGATTCAAGCTCCCTTATGTTGCCTGGCCAGGGATATTCAACAAGAAAGTTGTAAACTTCAGGTGACACCCTCTTTATATTTTTGCCAAAGCAGGAGTTGTATTTTTTTAAAAAATGTTCCACAAGTAGAGGAATATCTTCCCTGCGCTCTCTTAAAGGAGGAAGAGAAATAGAGAAAGTATTTATTCTGTAATAAAGGTCTGCAAGGAATCTTCCTTTTTTTATCTCTTCTTCAAGATTACTGTTTGTTGCTATTATAAGTCTAACATCACATTTAACAGGGGAAATTCCGCCTACCGGAATAAATTCTTTTCTCTCAATTACCCCCAAAAGCTTTGCCTGAGTATTAAGGCTTGCTTTTGCTATTTCATCAAGAAGCAAAGTTCCACCGTCGGCAGCAGAAAAAAGCCCTTTTTTCCTGGTATCTGCTCCGGTAAAAGCCCCTCTCTCGTAACCAAAAAGCTCACTTTCCATTATAGACTCACAAATGGCAGCACAGTTTAACCTTAAAAAAGGTCCTTTATGACGTTTGCTAAGTTTGTGAATAATGGAGGCAAGCATCTCTTTTCCCGTTCCACTTTCTCCTCTTATAAGTATGGTGAGTTCTGTGGGGGCAATTTCCTTAATAATCCCAACTATCTCTTTCATCTTCTGGTTTTTACCAAGTACAAAGTCAGAAGGCAGGAAAGAAAAGGAAGAAGTCTTCTCAGAAGAAGAGGTCTTTTCTTTCTTTAAAGCCCTCCTCACGATAATTTTCAACTCGTCCATAAGAAAGGGCTTTTTAATATAATCGTATGCTCCCTCTTTTGTTACAAGTTTTAAAACCCTTTCAATACAGGCAGGTCCTGGAGAGGAAAGCACAATAAAGGGTATATCGGGAAGGTGTCTTCGTGTCTTTCTGAAAAGAGAAAGCGTCTTCTCATCAGGTCTTTCAAGATTAAAAAGAACAAGGGAGGCAGAATTTTTCTTTCTTTTTAAA
>DRTT01000164.1 GCA_011372105.1 Candidatus Aerophobota bacterium | reverse complement strand
TTTATATCCGGCAAATAATATTAGAAGAGAGCTAATAAAGGCAATCAAATTTTCCACTTTATAAAGCCCATAAGGGAAACTTTTGCTTTTGCGTTTGGATATTCTAAGGCCTATAAGCATTGCTGCTGAGCCGATAACATCAGATAGTGAGTGAATAGAGTCTGCTATCAAGGCAAGACTTCCTGACAATATACCCAGCAGGTATTTTAGAAAGGCAAGTAAAAGGTTTATTAATAAAGAGAAAAGAGATGTTTTTTCGCTTTTTTCCATCTTTTTAACCGGGTTTTTCCAGCTTTATACAAACAAATCCTGCATTTTTTGTGTATTCTGGCAGGGGAGGGTAAGGTTTTATATCCTGGCAATTTTCCGGTTGCTCAAAGAGGGTTGAAAATATGTTTTCCAATTTGAATCCAACTTTTTCTGAAAGGCTCACAGCTTCCCTCACAGTATAAAAGTGTGCTATAGAATAGAAAGGATGTCCCTCTTTTTTCTTTTTCAGGTAAAATTCTCCCCACTTGCTTTCTCTTGGAACTATCCCCAGAACAATTTTACCTTTGTTTTTCAGGACACGGAAACATTCCTTTAAAGCTCTGGATGGGTTGTCCAAGAAACATAAGGTCACTATTATGGCTATCCCACCAAAAATATTTGATGGAAAGGGAAGATTTTCAGCATTTGCTTTTATTACTTTTATTTTTCTTTTTATAGCTTTATTTAGCATTTTCTCAGAAGGGTCTATTCCAAAATCTATGCCAGCTTTCTCAGCAAATCTTCCTGTTCCAACTCCTATCTCAAGCCAGGGTTTTGGCACTTCTTTCAAAGATTCCTTTACACATTTTACCTCTACCTCAAAAATACCTTTTCCCGGGAAACTATCAAACCATTCCTCATATCTTTCATACATTTTATCAAACACTTCCCAGCTCAATTCCCACCTCTTGTTATTTTAACTTACATCTTGGGCCTTTAATATTATATCTCCGGGTTCGCATCCAATATCCCTTGCTATCACAGGGCATTTTGCTTTAAGAAGAAAGAAAATTGGTTTTTTCTCCTCTGATAAGGTTTCATAGTTTCCTTGTCCTTTACTGATGATTAATTTGGCTTTTTCGTAATAACTCAGGAAATTCTTTGAGCATTCACTTATAATTGTTCCTGGAGCGTCAGAGCCAGAAGAGATAACTTTTGCAACTTTATCTATCCCACAAAAGAGTGCATCTTCAATGGTAGCATCGTTTATAATTGGTTTTTCTCTAACTGCATAAATAACTTCTTTATCTAAGTTTTCAATTAAAATTCTGTCAAATACTATCTCTCCTGAGTTATCTGCTATGTAAAGAATTTTATCTGTCTTTTTTAGTTTATCCTTAAATTTTTCATAGTCAAAAATGGAAAAATTCTGTCGAAGAATTTCCTCAATTTCCTCTTTTATGTTAACTTTTCCCTTTGCTCCAAGATCAATGACATTACCTGCTGTTGCTATTTTAATCGCCATGAGGAGCTTATCTTTTGCCTTTTCTACCTTATCTTTTAAAGCAGGATAAATTTGCAGGGCAATCCTGTTATGCTCGGTTTTGATTTCTCTGTAAGGATCAGGTGAATTTGCAAGTTGGCGAACAATTTTGTGGATAATTCTACCCATCTCAGGAGGTGTGCTGTTCACGAGAAGTTCAGGGAGAGCCTTTGCTATCTCAAGCAAAACTTTTCTTTGCTTCTCTTCATTCTTTGTTACCATTCTAATTGCCTCAAGGCCCTGTCGAAAAAAACAGGGTATACAGTCAAGATAAGTTCTCATTTTTTTGCTCCAGGAAATTAAGAAATTTGTAGGAGAGAAATTATTTTGTCTCTAATTTTTTGAGTTTTTTAAATATTTCTTCAAGTTCCTCATCGAGTTTTTGACAGGTATCTTTCAATTCCTTTAATGAAGGGATTTTCTTCTTTTTTACCTTAATTGCTCCCTGTGGGCAAACCTTTTCGCAGGAAAGGCATCCCACACATCTTTCCCTGCTAATATAAGCTTTTCCTCCAATTATACTTATTGCTCCTCGTGGGCATGTTTGAGCACAAAGACCACATCCTATGCAGAGATTAAGATCAATTTCGGGCATTTTTTCTCCTTAATTTATTATAATTTTTTTACCTACTCCTGCAAAAATAAAATTTTCTCTGTAAAATTCCTGGAAAAGTTTTCGAGTAAGATCTCCTGAACAGTGACAGGGTGCAACTTTTTCTACCCCCTCTTTTTTAAATTCCTGGATTATTTTTTTAACCTGATGGCTTCTTGCTCCTGCAAGGTGAAAACCTCCCACTACAAGATATACATTGCTTTTGGTAATTTCCTTTGCTTTTTTAATAATGTTCACTATTCCAGGATGAGCACAGCCTGTTATTACTATAACTCCTTTCTCTGTTTTAATTAACATGGATTGTTCTTTTATCCATTTACCCATCTCACCAGTAGAGTAAATGTTTTTGTATATTTCAACAGGATGACTTACCTGTACAAGTTTTGCTCCAAAATTTTTAACTTTTTGCTTGAAACTTTCAGGAAAAGAAGAAGGCAGGTAACAGCTAACATGGGGATTACAGATTAAGAAGGAATCAAGTCCTCCTGTATGGTCGCCATGAATATGGGAGAGAAAAATTGCTTCTATCTTCTCAGGATTTATGCTAAGTTTTTGCATATTGTAAAGAAGTATTTTCCCATCTGCTCCTGTATCAAAGAGAAAGGTTCTCTCTGTTCCCTCTATAAGAGCGGAAAATCCCCAGGAAGGTTTTAAATCCTCATTGAAAATGTAGTTATCATATAAGATGGTAATTTTTATAAAGTGAGAGGATTGACTGTCTTTCTGGCCGGTAAAGCCTGTTCCTGCAAGAAAGAAAACAAACAGTATAAGAGATCCTAAGAAAAATTCTATTTTTGGTGTCATTTATCTCTTATCTCTGGCAGCATCTTTTTGGATTCTCGCAGGGATTTGTCATACCGCAACACCCGGAAACTTCACTCTCCGAACTTCTTATAGACAGGCTTTTTGGTAAAAGCTTTACAAGTCTTGTACTTCCACACATTTTGCACCTTATCTCTTCCTCGCCCTTTCCAACTCCTTGAAGGATTTGAGTGATACCTCCACACTCCTCGCATTTATATCTGTAAACAGGCATTTTTATACCTCTTTTGCTTTTTCACGTTTTTATTATAATAATGGAAATAATTTTTGTCAATTGTGTTTAACAAAATTTTGTTACTTGATTTTAATTTATCTATAGTTAAAATTACTAAAAGTTTTAAGTGGAGAGGCTAAAATTGTATTTTGAGGTAATAGATAAAGCAAGGAAAACCCTGGGTCTTGGTAAGAAAGCTACCATAGATGAGATAAAAAAAGCCTATAGAGAACTTGCCAAAGAGAACCATCCTGACAGGTACAAAGAGAAGGATAGGGCTTTTTATGAGAAGAAAATGTCCGAGATCAATAGTGCTTATGAAACTATAATGGATTATGTCAGGAAGTTTGAAATTTCCTTTGAGAAAGAAATTGTGGAACAATACGACCCGGAAAAACCAATTAAAAGATTTAAGGACGATTGGTTGGGACGGTGAAGCTTTCTCCCACCTTACCTATTGAAACTTTATCTCCCAGCACATGGTGCAGGTTGATAAAAGCCTGAATTCCTGTGCAGTGCGACAAAACTATTTTCTCAATCTGGAAGGAAGATAGTAAAGCAGCTGTTTTCTTAATCCTTTGATTGTTTGCATTTTTGAGGTGAGTTCCTCCAAGAACAAGGTGAAAATTATTTTTCCCTGTAAGTTTTACTGCGTAGTTTAAAGTATTAATTAGTCCAGAGTGCGCACATCCCAAGATTAGAACAAGCCCAGAATTTGTATTTATTACAAGGGCCTGGTCATCTTTTAAATCGTCCTCAATATATCCCTTATCAGTTTTTATATAAAAATCTTCATTTGTCCTTTCAAATGCCGTCTCTCTCGGTATCTTTCCTGTTAACAATATATCTTTTGTTAAGTGAAAAGGTCCCTCATTAAGCACAAAATTAAAACTTGATTTACTTTTCAGTAAAAATTTAGGTATACCTATATAATCCATCTTACCATTAGGTGATTTTTTGTACTTCGGATTAAAAATATCAGGATGGGCATGTATGGGTATTTTGGGATTTTTCTTTAATATTTCTTTAATTCCTCCTGTGTGATCATAGTGAGCATGACTTACTACCACCTTGTCTATTGAGGTTAAATTTACATTCAAGACCTTTGCATTATGCCTCAGACAAAGCCCCTGTCCTGTATCAAATAAAATTTTTATTTTTTCTGTCTCAATCAATACTGAAAAGCCATGCTCGGCAAGAAGAGAGGATTTTTCAACAATGTTATCACATAAAATGGTAATTTTTATATTGTGCAGCATAAATTATTTTCTGTTTTTTATTTTTAAAAGCATTCTGGTGTGTTCAGCAATTTGATTTAACCTGTGCATGATCTTTTCCTTTTTCTTTTCTGTTGCATAATCTATAATGAGAATTCCATTAAGATGGTCAATTTCGTGTTGCAGAGCTCTTGCAAGTATTCCTTCTACTTTAACTGTTCTTTTTTTACCGGTTTCATCAAGCCCCTGGATTTTAATTTTCTCAAAACGAGGAACCTTAATAAATACCTCAGGAATACTAAGACAACCTTCAGTTAAAATACTTTCTCCTTCTTTTTCTAAAATAAAAGGGTTGGCAAGCTGCAAAAGATATCCATCCGTTCTCACCGCTATAATTCTTTGAGAAAAACCTATTTGAGGTGCAGCAATTCCCAGAGCTTGGCTTTTAAATAAAACTTCAGCCATCTGAAAAAATATTTGTTTTTCCAGCTTTCCTATCTTCTCAACAGGATGACATATTTTCCTTAAGATGGGATCTCCGTATTTTCTTATCCAGGTGTTCACTTTTTTCTCCTTTCAGGTTTTACAGGTTTTGTTAGTGTGAACACTCACTTTTTGGTATTCCATATCCTTTTCCTTGACCGGGGCGACAAAGACTTTCCCCTCCCTTCAATTCTCCTTTTAATAGCTTGTCAATTACATCATTTATTTTTCCCTCCACACCAAGAATTACATTAATTTTCTTTTGAGTAAATAAACTTTGAGCTCGAGGCCCCATTCCTCCACAGATAATACATTCAACTCCCTTTTCTTTGAGAAATTCAGGTAAAAACCCGGGGTGATGGCCAGGGTTGGGGATTTCCTCCTTTTTTATAATCTTTCCATCCGCAATCTCAACAATTGTAAAGGTAGGACATCTTCCAAAATGAGGAGAAACATTTCCTTTATCTGTGGATATTGCTATCTTCATAAATTTTCTCCCTCAGCTTTTTTTAAAATATTATTAACTATCTCTTCCATATAGCCACATGTGGTGCTTTCTTTGTGAGCAAATACAAAGGGTTCTCCTCTGTCTCCTGATTTTACGATATCAGGATCAAAGGGTACTTTACCCAGGAAAGTAATTCCTAACTTTTGAGCAGCTTTTTCTCCACCGCCTGTTTTAAAAAGCTCTATTCTTTCTCCACATTTTGGACAGACAAACCAGCTCATATTTTCTATTATCCCAATTATAGGGATATTAAGAGCTCTTGCAAAATTTACTGCTTTTTTTGCGTCAAGAAGTGCAACTTCTTGAGGAGTTGTTACTATGATAGCACCTGTAAGGGAGGGTATAAGCTGAGCCACACTTAAAGGTTCATCTCCTGTTCCGGGAGGTGAATCAACAATTAAATAATCTAATTCTCCCCAATCAACATCTGCCAAAAATTGGCTTATAGCCTTCATCTTAAGAGGTCCTCTCCAGATAACAGGTGTATCACTATCCTTGAGAAGAGGTGATATGCTTATTACTTTAACTCCCGGAGGAACAAAAATGGGTTCTATTTTTCCATCAGGCAAAACTCCAAGTTTTTTCCCCTCTGCTCCCACCATCTTGGGTACATTTGGGCCATGTATATCAACGTCTAAAAGACCTACTTTTTTCTCTTTAAGTGCTAAACTGAAGGCAAGGTTTGTTGCTACTGTACTCTTACCAACTCCTCCTTTCCCGCTTATGATAATAAGTTTATGAAAGATTCTCTTCATGTTTTCTTTTATCTTTTCCTGTTGTGTTTTTTGAGATGCAACAGCCTCGTTTTTTTCTCTCATCTTTTTTACCTTTTATTCTTCCTTATCCTTTTTCAAGTTCTTCTATTCTTTTTTTAATTTGCTCAAGTTGACTTTCTATTGCCTTTGCCTGTTCTTTAAGCATAGAAAGCTCTTGCTCCTTAGACATTTGTGGCATTTGTGGCATTCCGGGTGGATTTACTGTTCCTGGTCCATAAAATGCTCCAGGATAGCCTGTTCCCCATCCCATCCCTCGCCCCATCCCTCTTCTCATGCCCATACCGAATCCTCCACCAGGTCCTCCCGAAAAACCTCCACCCATTCCAAAGTGAGCACCCACAGTAGGACCTGAGGTGGAGGATAATTCTCCCTTTTTGTATCTCTCTATTGCACTTCTAACTGTTCCGGTTACTCCAGTTATGATTTTAATTCCAGCAGCAGATAGAGTTTGAAAGGCATTTGGACCGACGTTACCTGTTATAATAGTATCCACTCCTCTCTGAGCTATCATCTGGGCAGTAGCAATTCCTGCTCCACTTCCTGCGCCAATATTTGGGTTTTGGACAGCCTCAAACTGCATACTTTCAGGATCTACTATAATAAAGTACTGACATCTCCCAAATCTTGGGTCTATTTGAGAGTCTAAATCTTTACCCATTGAAGTTACAGCTATTTTCATTTTTCTTCTCCTTCTATATATAAAGAAAAAGGGGCAATGTTGCCCCTTTTTCTTGTATTTTTTTATTTTTCAAGCCTGTCTATTTGCTCTTTAATTTTTTCAAGTTCCTGTCTTAAATATTCGGCCTGGTTGCGTAGGAATTGAAGTTGTTCTTCCTTGCTGGGTTGTGCACCTGGTTGAGGGAAGTAGCTGGGCGGTGTCGCTCCTGCGTAAGGTGTTCCTCCTGTTTGCATAGCCTGCCATGCAGCTTGAGCCTGAGGTGTTGGCCATCTTCCTGTTAAGAGATAAGTCGCACCAGGTCCCATTCCTGTAGGAGATGCACCCAGCCATCCCGGAGAGAATCCAAATCTCATCCATCCTGGAAGTCCTGTCGCATAGTACATATATCTATGCCTGTATCCTGGCATATTAGTCACCCCCTTTAAATATAATTTTTTTGAAGCACAAGTTACCCCTTCTCCTGTCTTAAAAGGAGAAGGGGTAAATCTTTTCAGGATTTCTCAAGTTCCTCTATTCTCTTTTTGATTTCTTCAAGTTGAGCTTCCAGTGCCTTTCTCTGTTCTTCTAACATGGCTTTCTCATCCTGAGGTGCTGGAGGGTAACCGAATCCTGGTGTTCCATAGTAAGATGTGGAATATCCGTATGGGAAGTAAGGGGCGTAAAAGCTCCACCACCATGGTGCAAAATAACTGTAGGGATAGCCATACCATCCTCTTCCCCAGTACCAGGGGTTAAACCACCAGGACCACCAGTAAGGCCCTAAAAACCACCCTGCCGGACCTAATCCGAAGGGCATTTTAAACCTCCTTCAAGTTCTTTTAGATTACCATCCATAGTAAGGATAAGAAGTCATAACTTGTCTGCTATAAGGAGAATACATCGGACCTAAGATGGTAGAGGCAAAATAAGGAGCATAGGGAGTCGCCCACCACCATCTTGGGAGCCAGGGGAAGAACCTGCAAAATGGAAAAGGATTCCCTCTCCCCCAGAATCCTAAACCATAGTAACCTGGTCCCCAACCTCTTCCTCTAAAGCCTCTTGGCATTTTTTCCTCCTTTAAAGTTCTTGGCCTATTATATAATATAATTGGAAATAATTTTTGTCAAGTGTATAGGTATTTTAAATTTCATATTGTGTTGGAAAGAAAGTATTTGGAATTTCTTTCTTAGAGAAGGTTGAGTATCTCTTGCCACATATTTTCAATTTGACTTTTTGACTCATTGGAAGAATATTCAATCAAAGGTAGGCCTTTGACGAGAGCATGAATAAAATTTATATCAAAGGGGATTTTTCCCACAACTTTTATATTCCTTCTTTCACACTCCTTTTCTATTTTCTCTGTGTTTTCCCTGTTAATATCAAACTTGTTTATACAAACAACCCACCGAATACCAAAATGATCACATACTCCTCCCACTCTTTCAAGGTCGGAGATTCCAGATAAGGTGGGTTCTGTTACAATAAGAGCAAGGTCTGCTCCTGTTAAGGAGGCAATTACAGGACATCCTATTCCAGGAGAACCATCAATTAAAATAATTTCTGCACCTTTTTCTCTTGCTATTTCCTCAGCTAAAGTTCTAACCCGGGTTACAAGTTTCCCGGAGTTTCCCTCTGCTATCCCTAATTTTGCATGGACAAGAGGACCATACTTTGTATGGGAGATGTAAACCCATCCTGTGATTTTTTCCTCCATTTTAATAGCATCTGCAGGGCAGATATGCATGCATAGAGAGCATCCTTCGCAAGAGAGGGAATCAACCTCGAAATTTTTAATTGCTTCAAACTGACAGACTTTTTCACATTTTCCACATTGTGTACATTTATCCTTGTTAATTACAGCAGTTTTTCCTCCTTTGAAATTGTAGGATTTTTTTACCTCGGGGTGGAGAAGAAGGTGCAGGTCTGCTGCATCTACATCGCAATCTGCAAGGACTTTATTATCTGCAAGATAAGCAAAAGAGGCTACAATACTTGTTTTCCCTGTCCCACCTTTTCCGCTTATAACTGTCAGTGTCTTCATACCTTTGCTCTTTCTGTGTTTTGGTATTCCTCTTTTATTTTCTCAAAAAGCTCGATAAATTTTTCTTTCCAGCTTTTATCCTCTTTAACAATTGCCTTTCCTTCAGAATAAGCTCTTGCTATTTTTCTATCAAAAGGAAGGCGCAGGAGAACAGGTATATTGTTTTTTCTGCAAAAATCTTCTACCTTATCATCTCCTATATCAGAGCGATTAATTACCACCCCAAAGGGTATTGTAAGTTCCTTTAAAACCCCAATAGCAAGGATAAGATCGTTAAAACCAAATGGAGTTGGTTCTGTAACGAGAATACAGAAATCACTCTCTTTTACCCCCTCCACCATAGGACATCCTGTCCCCGGTGCAACATCTATAATAACAATTTTTTCCTTATTTATCTCCTTTTTGACTGCTTTAATTATAGGAGGTGAAACAGCCTCGCCTACTGTAAGTTTTCCCTGAACGAAGTCAATTCCGAAAGCTTTACCTTTTTCCACCACTCCCTTCAATTTTTTTTCTTTTTTTAAAGCTTTCTCAGGACAAAGCTGCCAGCATGCACTGCAACTGTGGCAAAGCTGGGAGAAAAAAAGCCATTTTTTGTTGACCACAGCAATTGCGTTCCACTCGCATATTTTACTGCATAACCCGCAGAAATTGCATTTTTCTTCAACTACTTGAGGAAAAAAAGAATAAACGGGTTTTACATCATTTAAGGTAGGTCTTAGAAATATGAAAGCATTAGGAGCTTCCACATCACAGTCAAGAAATTGAACATTATCATTTAAAGCTAAGGCAAGATTTGTTGCTACTGTTGTTTTCCCTGTTCCACCTTTGCCACTTGCAACTGATATTGTCATCTTTTTCTTACCATTCTTGTTCCACACTTAGGACACATTATCTGATAACAGGGCGTGCCTCTTGTATGGGGCACAGTTGCCCCACAGTTTGGACATATGCACTCTCCTCCAGGTCCCATACCAAAACCTCCACCTCTTCCTCTACCGCCTCTTCCTCCCATAGGAGGACCGGTTCCATCTCCTCTTGGCATTTAATCCTCCTTTTTAAGTTTTCTTTTCCGGTACTCATTATAAACTTTGCACTCTTTGCAGTATTCAAATTTTTCCGGGCATATTTTCTCAGCAAGTTTCCAGCAGGGTTCTGTCTTCTCGTATCTTGCAGAGCATCTTTGTCTTTCTTCTTCGCTACAACCTTTTATTTGCCAGCAAGGAAGAAGAGTTAAAAGACGTTTTATTCCTGTAATGTTGAGTCCTTGCTCGTGAATCATCTCTCTTATGCAATTTATCCAGCGAAGGTCATTGTTTGAGAAAAATCTTTTTTTTCCTCTTCTTTTGGGACTTATAAGTCCGTGTTTCTCATATAACCTCAGAGTTCTGGGATGAACCTTTAAAAGCTCTGCTGCTATGCTAATAGGATAGACTGGCTTGTCTTCATCCATTTTTTCATCCTGTTTTTTTATTTTTTTGCTTTTTACTTGCTATCTGTAGCTTTATTATATAAGTGGAAATAATTTTTGTCAAGTTTTTTATACAAAAATCTGTCCCTTGCTTGACAGGATTAAAAAGTTATGGTATAGTTAGTTGGGTGATTTGGTGGCTATTTTATACTCCTAAAGGGATTTATATGAAAATTGCCATTACAGGCAAGGGTGGTGCAGGAAAAACCACCCTTGCCACAGGGATAATTAAATATTTTAAATGGAAGGGGAGGGCAGTTTTTGCAATAGATGCTGACCCTGATACAAACCTTGCCCTTACTCTTTCCTTCCCTGAGCCTTCCAGGATAACCCCTCTTATAGAGATGAAAAAATTAATTGAAGAAAGAACAGGAGCAAAGCCAGGTGATGTCTCCTCCTATTTTAAACTGAATCCAAAAGTGGATGATATTCCCGATAAATACTTCGTTGAGCATGAGGGAGTAAAGCTTGCTGTTATGGGGACAGTAAGAGGAGGAGGGATGGGATGCACCTGTCCTGAGAATGCTTTTTTAAGAGCTCTTTTGTCTCATCTTCTTCTGGAAAGAGATGAGGTGCTTGTTATAGATATGGAGGCAGGAATAGAGCATCTTGGCAGAGGAACTGCAAGAGGAGTTGATAGGTTAATTGTGGTGGTTGAGCCAGGGAAAAAGAGTATAGAGACCGCCTTCCGAATCAAAAAGCTCTCCTCTCAAATAGGGATTTCAAACTTATCTGTTGTTGGTAACAAAATAAGAGGTGAGGAGGATAGAAGATATATTCTAACCTGTTTGTCCAATTTTAATGTTTTGGGGTTTGTAAGTTTTGACGAAAATATTATTCAGGCAGATATTAATGGTTTTTCTCCCTGGGATAAAAGTGAAAAATTCAGAAGTGAAATAGGGGAGATTGTTAAAAATTTGACAGGAGAAAAGGTATGAACAAGAAAGAGAAAAGAAGCATAGATAAAGCAAGCCAGTTTATGTTAGAGAGGGCAGAGAAAGAATGCATCTTAACAGCCTGGGACAGATATGAAGCAATGCAGCCTCAATGCGGATTTGGCAGATTAGGAATATGTTGCAGGATATGCAATATGGGTCCCTGCAGGATTGACCCTTTTTCTGAGGAGGAACAGACTGGAATATGTGGTGCAACGGCTGATACAATTGTAGCGAGGAATCTTGGCAGAATGGTTGCAGGAGGAGCAGCAGCTCATTCTGACCATGGACGTGATATTACTCATGCTCTTTTGCTGGCAGCGGAAGGGAAAACAGATGCTTACACTATAAAGGATGAAGTAAAATTAAAAAAGCTGGCAAAGGAGTACGGGGTAAAAGTTGAGGGAAGGGGTAAGGAGGAAATTGCAAAAGAGCTTGCAGAGAAAATTATGGAGGAATTTGGAAGACAACATGGGTATATAAAGATGCCCTTCAGAGCCCCTAAGAAAAGAGTGAAGGTGTGGGAAGAGCTTGGAATTATGCCAAGGGGGATTGATAGGGAAATAGTTGAGATGATGCACAGAACGCATATTGGGGTTGACACAGATTATAAGAATATTCTGATGCATGGATTCAGAACTGCCCTGTCTGATGGTTGGGGAGGTTCAATGGTTGCAACAGATCTTTCTGATATTCTTTTCCGCTCTCCCACCCCAATTTTGGGGAGGGTAAATCTTGGAACACTGTCAAGGGATGAGGTTAATGTTGTGGTTCACGGGCATGAGCCTACTCTATCAGATGTTGTGGTTTACGCAGCGAGGGATCCTGAGATAGTGAAGCTTGCAAAGGAAAAAGGAGCAAAGGGTATAAATCTTGTCGGTATATGCTGCACTGCCAATGAGATTTTAATGCGCCATGGTATACCTGTTGCAGGGAATTTTCTTCAGCAGGAACTTGCCATTTTAACAGGTGCAGTTGACCTTATGATGGTAGATGTCCAGTGCATAATGCCCGCATTATCAACTGTTGCAAGTTCCTTTCATACAAAGCTTGTTACAACTTCTCCAAAAAATAAAGCACCCGGTGTAACTCATGTTGAGTTCAGGGAGGAGGAGGCTTATGATATAGCAAAGAAGATACTTAAAATGGCTATTGAGAATTTTCCTAACAGGAATGGTGATATTTTAATACCCGAGCACAATCAAGACCTTGTTGCAGGATTTACCGCAGAAAATATTTACAATTTTCTTGGCGGAACCTACAGAGCAACTTACAGACCTCTAAATGATGCCATAATTCAGGGAAGATTAAGAGGTCTTGCAGGAGTTGTTGGATGTAACAATCCTAAAATAACCCATAATTATGCTCATGTTGAGATGGCAAAAGAACTTATTAAAAATGATGTTTTGGTTGTTGTAACAGGATGCTCTGCAATAGCAGACGCAGAGGCAGAGCTTTTGCGACCCGAGGTTGCTTTTAAATATGCAGGCAAGGGGCTGCAGGAGATATGTGAGGCGGTAGGTATTCCGCCAGTTCTTCATGTTGGCTCCTGCGTTGACAACAGCAGAATTTTAATTGCCCTCACAAATGTTATTCTTGAAGGAGGGCTGGGGGAGGATATAAGTGATCTTCCAGTTGCAGGTGCTGCACCTGAATGGATGAGTGAGAAAGCTGTGTCTATAGCATTTTACTTTGTGGCAAGTGGTGTATTTACTGTTCTTGGAATGCCTTTTCCTATCCTTGGGAGTAAAAATGTAACGAACTTTCTCTGCAGCGAAGTGGAGAATATTCTTGGTGGTAAATTTGCCTTTGAGTCAGATCCCATAAAGGCGGCTCATCTTATGATAGAGCATATAGATAAAAAAAGAAAGGCTTTGAAATTAAGGCCACTTATGTATCAGTAAGGGGGGGATAATGAAGAGAGTATTTGTTGAGTTAGATAAATGTCTTGGTTGTCACAGTTGCATGATAGCTTGCGCTGTGGAGCATTCTTCAACTAAAGATTTATTTACGGCAGTTTATGAGAAACCTCTTCCAAGAGCTCGGATTGAAGTTAAAGCTGGCAAAGAGGGAAGTAATTTTCCTCTTCAATGCAGACATTGTGAGGAACCTTATTGTGTGGACGCCTGTATAGCTGGAGCTATAAGAAAGGATGTTAAAACAGGCTTGGTTCTTGCCGATGAGGAAAAATGTGTGGGGTGTTGGATGTGTGTTATGGTATGTCCCTTTGGTGTGATAAGGCCGTCTCTTCTTGTGGGTAAGCAGGAAAAAACAGCTGTGAGATGCGATCTTTGTCAGGATAGAGAAATTCCAGCTTGTGTTGAAGCCTGTCCTACTGGTGCCTTATTTTTTGGAGAAATAGAGGATTTCAAGAAGGCTGTCAGTAGCAGAGCAAGGAGGGAGGGAAATGCATTATCTAATAATAGGTAACTGTGCAGCAGGGATAAATGCCATTGAGGGAATAAGGAAGTTAGATGGAAGTGGTGAGATTACAGTGGTCTCGGATGAAGACTTTCCCGCATACTGCAGATGCCTTATTACAGACTATGTTGCAGGAACTAGAAAAAAAGAGGATCTTCTTTACAGAGAAAAAGATTTTTATGAAAAAAACAAGGTAAATTTGATTCTGGGAGAAAGAGTAAATAAGGTTGATATTTCAAAAAAGGAAATAATTTTGCAAAGTGGGAAAAAATTATCTTATGATAGACTCTTGGTTGCAACTGGGGCAAGTCCTAAGCCTTTAGGAATTAAGGGTGAAGAAAAATATGGTGTTTTTGGGTTTAGGACATTACGTGATGCTGATGAAATCATTAAGCTGGCTGATGAGACCCGAAAGGCGGTAATATTTGGGGGAGGTCTTATTGGTCTAAAAGCTGCCTATGGGTTGAAAAAAAGAGGTGTTGATGTTCAGGTGATGGTTAAATCTCCCAGGATTTTGTCTCAGGTGGTGGATACTCAGGCGGCTGAAATAATAGGTAAATGGTTGCAGGAAAACGGGATATCTATACGGACAGGAGTTGCCCCGGAGGAAATTTTGGGAGATAAGGAAGTGGAAGAGGTAAGATTAGACAATGGAGAAAAAATCCCAGCCAGGCTTGTTATAGTTGGAAAAGGAGTTAGGTGTAATACTTCATTGGTAGAAGATTCCCCTATAAAGGTTCATTGGGGAATACTTGCCGATGATTTTCTACAAACAAATATTGAGGGAGTTTTTGTTGCAGGAGATGTTGCCGAGACAAAAGATCTCGTGTTTGATAGAAATGAGGTTAATGCTCTCTGGACAGCTGCCTGTGAGCAAGGAAGAATTGCTGGAATGAATATGGTGGAGAAAGTCAAAAAATATCCCGGTTCTATAGGAGCAAACTCAGCTGATTTTTTTGGATTAGCTTTTATTTCGGTTGGATA
>DRTT01000092.1 GCA_011372105.1 Candidatus Aerophobota bacterium | reverse complement strand
CCATTGTGCTAAGATTGTTTCTGAGCCACAGCCACCTTCCCTGTGTTACTTTTTTCCAGAGATGAAAAGCCCATATATCATGATGCTGAGAGACAAGATAAGCTGTAAGAGAGGCAAACACAACCCTTGGCATAAAATTAAAAATAGCCTCAAGGTGAGACTGGATAATATCGCTTGTATCAGGTTTGAATCTTACCGCAAACTGCATAGCAACTGTAGCGGCAACAAGAGCATAAAAACCCATCCAGACAGCTTTTCTTGCCTCCTTTTTCCCGTATACCTCCGATAAAATATCTGTATTAAAAAATATACTGGCATACACGACATTGCCCAAAGTAGCAACAAGACCAAACATCTTAACGGTCTTCATCACCTGAAGGTTACAAATTATGGTTCCTGTCGCTACCATAACATAAACTCCGTATTTTCCCCAGATAAAAAAAGCAACAACAGAAAGAGAAAGATCAACAGCTATAAAGATAAACCAAAGAATTTCGTTAGACATAAAAAATAAATCCATTTATTTCGCTTTTCCTTGGTTTTTTTCTGAAATATAACTTTGAAAATCAAGTTCATCCTTAGCTTTTTTGAAGAATTGAATAAATTTTGCCAGTCTCTCCACAGTTATATCTGAGATTACATGTTCAATTTTGCAGGCATCTTCGTCTGCTCGGTCTGCATTTATTCTCAGAACTTCTGTGAAGAAGGAAAATAAAATGCGATGCCTGAAATCTATTTCCTTTGCTATTTTGTCTCCCTTCGGCGTTAATTCAACATGTCCATACTTCTCGTATTTTACAAGCCCCTCACTGGAAAGATTCCTTAACGCTTCTGTGACAGTTGGCATTTTCACATTTAACCTGCGGGCAATACCCTTAACCCTTACCACTTTTTTCTCTTCCTCTATTTTTTTAATAGTTTCAAGATAGGCTTCCATACTGGGAGTTATTTTTTTACTCATTTCAAAGTCACCTTTTAAAAAGATCTTGTCATTCTAAACAGGATATTTAGCAGCCCTCCTACCCCCAATGATACTGCTATCATAAAAAGGACACTTTTTAAGGCATCTTTTATTCCAAGTTCTTTCAAAAAAATAACAAAAGTGGCAACACAGGGAAAATAAATGGCAAGCATTACCACAACAGTTACAGCCTGATGAAGGTCCATTAAACCCTCTTTCAAAAGAGGAGCAATAAGCCCTGTTGCAACATCCTTACGTAAAAAACCTATAAGAAGTGGATAAATTGCTTCCTGAGGAAGTCCTAATAACCCCCTTAAAAAAGGAGATAAAACTCTTGAAAGAGTATCAAAGAGTGCAAGGGTGTAAAGAATATTAACAATCAATATTCCCACAAACACCCAGGGAACAGCATCAAGAATAAAGTGCCTCAATCTGAGACCTGTCTTCATAGCAAGGTTTGAAAGGCGAGGCAGTCTATAAGGAGGAATCTCTATCGCTATTTCAGGGGTTTCTCCAGGAACCATTTTATTTAATAAAGAACCTGCCCCAACAAATACACAAAGTAAAATGCCATAAACAAGAATTACCCACCCAACACCAAAAGGACCTATTATACTTAAAATAACAGCTGTCTGAGCTGTGCAGGGAATAGATATTCCAATGAGGGTAAGAATCATAAATCTTTGCCTTTTTGTCTCAAGTATCCGCGAGGCTATAGCTCCTGGAACATTACATCCCAAAGCTAAAATCACCGGAATAACAGAATAACCATGAAGACCTATCTTGTGAAATATACTGTCTACAAGGACTGCCAGCCTTGGAAGATAACCAGCATCTTCAAGTAAAGTCAAGATTATATAAAAAATTAGAACAGCAGGTAAAACTATACCTATAGGAACAAAAACTCCTGTGGTCAAAAGTCCCAGAGATTCAAGATATCCGGCTCCTGAAGTACCCAGAAGTATATCATGTATCAAACCCTCAGGAAAGAATCTCTCCACAAAAGTTCTTATCAATTTATCATAGGGACCTTCAAAAAAAGGAGTCATCACCTTATCTGTTATCCAACCCGCCAGGGTTACAAAAAGGTAAAATATCCCACAAAGAATTAATAAAGCAAAAGGGATTCCCGTAAGAGGTTTCACTGTCACATCACCCAATCTTTCCAGCCAGGTGGGATGATGGTGATGAACTTTTTGAACCTTACTTATAATGGACCCTGCCTGACCAAATCTTGCCTTCAGCATAATGGCTTCTATTTTCTCATTACGATCCTTTTCCACTTTCCTCACAGTTTCAATAAAAATATTCGGGGGAATTTTCCTCTTGAATTCCTCCACTCCTTCAAGAGCAAGAACAACCTGCCAGCGGGGAAGATGCGTTCTCCTGGCTATAGCTTCTATAGCCTTTTCTATATCAGGTTCAAACCTCATCCTTAACTTTCCTTTTCAAAAGTTATTCTGGAAATTGTCTTCTTAATTGCCCTGTGAAGATCTTTTATACCTTCGCCACTTATAGCTACAGTACACACTACAGGCACTTTTAATAGTTCTTCAAGATAACGAACATCTATTTCTATCCCTTTGTGCTTTGCTGCATCAATCATGTTAAGGTCTAAAATAAGGGGTATGCCGGTCTCAAGGAGCTGAAGAGTAAGATAAAGATTTCTTTCAAGATTTGTTGCATCCACTACATTTACTATAAGGTCGGTCTCTTTTTTCAAAAGTAGCTCCAGAGCAACCTCTTCAGCTTTATCAGAGGGAATAAGAGAATAAGTCCCGGGAGCATCCACTACTTTAAGCCTGGTATTGTTAATTTTTGCTACCCCTTCCATATATTCAATAGTGGTTCCGGGGTAATTAGAAACCACCACTTTTACTCCTGTAAGGCGATTGAAAATGACACTTTTCCCTACATTGGGGTTACCCATCAATACAGCTCTTATAAGTTTCTGAGAGGCCATATTTTTTATTTTCTTAAAAAGACCTTTGCCGCCATACCTCTTCCAATGGCAACTTTTCCGCCTCCCACTATCTCCACCAGTACAGGTCCTCCTATAGGTTGTGCAGTTATCTTGCGCACTTTTCTCCCCGGGACAAGACCAAGCGCAGCAAGGTTCCGCTGCACTCCCCATCCCCCTCCAATTGCAACAACTTCGGCTATTTCTCCTGCTGGCAAATCCAAAAGAGTAAACATTTTAATTAGGCTCACCTATTTTAGTTAGACTTGCCTAAGTCTAATTAAAAAATATATTTTGTCAAGCTGCCGATTTTATCTGATTCATGAAGAAAAGGTTAGCTTATTTATTATCAAGATAATCTTTTAAAATCATACCTGCAAGTTCAAAGTCTTCATCACTTACAAAAATCTTTATCCCTGTAGAGAAGGTAACAGGAGGGTAAGAAGTGGCTATATTTTTATCTTGCAGAAAACATTTTATCCCATTTGCCTCAAGAATTGATTTCACCACATCAGCATCACTTAAAGAAGAAGTAGAATAAACCTCTTTCATTTTTTCCCGCTATAAATATATGCTTTCCTTCCTTGAAGTCAAGGGCTATATACACTTTTTTACAAATTCCACTTCTTAAAAATCAATCCATCAGCTTTTACACCTTAAAAAATGCATGAGAGTTGACCTCAGGCACGTTTTAAATAGAATTAATCAATGAGGGTCTTTTAAAAAACCTACAACCTTCTTTAGAAAGGGGTGAAAAAAATGAGACTTGATAGATTCACCATAAGAGCACAGGAAGCAATACAAAGAACCCAGGAAATAGCACAGGAAAAAAATCATCAGGAGATAACACCAGAACATCTTCTTGTTGCACTTCTGGAAGATGAGGAGGGAATAGCAAGCTCTATATTGAAAAAACTTGAAGTTGATCCTGCCGAGGTAATAAATAGAGCCAATTCTTATCTTGACAGACTTCCAAAGGTTTACGGGGAGGGAACCCAATTTTACCTATCACCAGAACTTAAAAAAGTTCTTGATCAGGCTCGAAAGGAAGCAACAAATCTTAAAGACGAATATATAAGCACAGAGCATCTTCTTGTTGCACTTGCCACAAACACAGCTTCTCTTGCTGGAGAGATATTGCAGGAATTTGGTGTTACAAAGGAAAACATTTTAAAAGCTTTAACCACAATAAGAGGAACCCAAAGAGTTACCGATCAAAACCCGGAGGACAAATATCAGGCTCTCCAGAGATTCACAAGAGATCTTACCGAACTTGCCTCTCAAGGGAAACTTGATCCTGTTATTGGAAGAGACAATGAGATAAGAAGAGTTATCCAGATTTTATCAAGAAGAACTAAAAACAACCCTGTTCTCATAGGTGAACCGGGTGTTGGAAAAACCGCAATTGTGGAAGGACTTGCACAAAGAATTGTTTCAGGAGATGTCCCTGAAGGATTAAAGGATAAGAAAGTCCTCGCACTTGATATGGGGGCTCTCATTGCAGGAACAAAATTTCGAGGGGAATTTGAAGATAGATTAAAGTCTCTTTTAAGAGAGATAAAAGAAAGAGAAGGACAGATTATTCTTTTTATTGATGAGCTTCATACAGTTGTGGGAGCAGGAGCAGCAGAGGGTGCAGTAGACGCATCAAATATGCTAAAACCGGCACTTGCAAGAGGGGAGCTTCGCTGTATAGGAGCAACAACTCTTGATGAATACAGAAAATACATAGAAAAAGATGCAGCTCTTGAGAGAAGATTCCAGATAGTCCTTGTTAGAGAACCAACTGTTGAGGAAACTATTGCTATTCTCAGAGGGTTAAAGGAAAGGTACGAAGCACATCATGGAGTAAAAATAAAAGACTCTGCTCTTGTTGCAGCTGCTACCTTATCCCATAGATACATAACCGACAGATTCCTGCCAGATAAAGCAATTGACCTTATTGATGAGGCAGCTGCCAGAATAAGAATGGAGATAGATTCAAGGCCCACAGAGGTTGATGAAATTGAAAGGAAAATAATGCAACTTGAAATTGAGCGTCAGGCATTAAAAAAAGAAAAGGATGAGGCCTCCAAAGAAAGGCTTGAAAAACTGGAAAAAGAACTTGCCGAATTAAAAGAGGAAGCTGACAAATTAAAGGCACACTGGCAGAAGGAAAAGGAAATAATTCAGAGAATAGGTAGGATAAAAAGAGAGATAGAGACAACAAGGGAGGAATCAATTCGCGCAGAAAGAGAGGGAAACCTGGAAAGAGCAGCAGAGCTTCGTTATGGAAAACTCATTCAGCTTGAAAAAGAATTGCAGGAGGAGAATAAAAAACTTGCAGAACTGCAGAAAAAGGGGAAAATGCTGAAAGAAGAGGTAGAGGAGGAGGATATTGCAGAGATTGTTTCTGAGTGGAGAGGAATACCTCTGACAAGACTTCTGGAAGGGGAAAAAGAAAAACTTACAAAAATGGAGGAAAGAATAAAGACGAGAGTTGTAGGACAGGATGAAGCGGTGCATGCTGTTTCCAATGCTATAAGAAGAGCAAGAGCAGGACTGCAAGACCCTAACAGGCCCCTTGGTTCTTTTATATTCCTTGGCCCAACAGGCGTTGGAAAAACAGAACTTGCCAAAGCCCTGGCTGAATTTCTGTTTGACGATGAAAATGCACTGTTAAGATTCGATATGTCAGAGTATATGGAACGCCATACTGTATCAAGGCTTATAGGCGCACCTCCAGGGTATGTAGGATATGAGGAGGGAGGACAACTTACAGAGAGAGTAAGAAGACAACCCTACAGTGTTATCCTCTTTGATGAAATTGAAAAAGCTCACCCTGATGTGTTTAACATCCTGCTGCAAATTCTTGACGATGGAAGACTCACCGACAGCCAGGGAAGAACAGTGGATTTTAAAAACACAGTGATAATAATGACATCAAACATAGGAAGCAGGTGGATTGAGGAGTTAAGTGACAGGGAAAAGATAAGACAAAAAATAAGAGAAGCTCTAAGGTCTCACTTTCGCCCAGAATTTTTAAACCGCATTGATGAGATAATAGTATTTAACAGATTAACTCAGGAAGATATTAAGAAGATAGTGGACATTCAGATGGGACTTGTCCAAAAAAGGCTTTCTGAAAAGAAAATAGAGATTTTCCTAACTCCAAAAGCAAAGGAATTTTTAGCTGAAAGAGGCTATGACCCTGTATTTGGAGCTCGCCCATTAAAAAGAATTATCCAGAGAGAAGTTCTTGATCCCCTTGCCATGAAAATTTTAGAAGGAGAATTTCAAGAGGGAGACCGCATTAAAGTGGATTTTCCTGATGGAAAAGTTATATTTGAAAAAGTAAAACCTGCTTCCAGGAAAACGGTAAAACCCTGACAATTTATCTCATTTTCCTAAAAGAGCCCTCACCTTAGAAGTTGTGGAATTGACTATGTCCACAACTGCCTGAGAAGAGATAGTTGCTCCTGTGATGGCCTGAATTTCATTAGGAGCTACAGGCTTTTTCTTAACCAGCTTAACAAAGGGTTTTATAACAAGATTGTGAAACTGATCACGGAAGAAAGACATGGTTATCTTCTGTCCTAAACCCGGTGTCTCCACAGATTCAAGAACTTCAATACCAAGTGTTTTTTCAAATTCAGGATCAACTCCTATCATAACCTTTATTATTCCCTGATAGCCAGGGCCCTCTCCTACAAAGGCGTATCCCACTATTTTCCCTGAAGAATCAATTCCCTGATAAATTTCTCTTTTATCTTTTTTAATAGTCTTAAAACTTTTTGCATCTGGTAAAACTTGAAAAATTGCCTCCTCCAGAGCTTTTCTCTGATTGGCTTTTATCATGGGCTGCGTGTACTTATAAATTCCCACAAGAGCACCGCTTGAGATAATGCCTACCAAAGTTAAGGTAAGGATCATATGATAAGATTTCTTCACTTTTTACTTCCTCCTAATATCTTTGGTTTTATGTATCTGTTCAAAAGAGGGGTAATTGCGTTCATAAAGATAATGGAAAACATAACACCCTCAGGATACCCACCCCACAATCTTATCACCATAACAAGAACTCCTGCACCTACACCAAATATTATTCTCCCTCGCTTGGAAATAGGTGTTGTTACAGGATCAGTTGCCATGAAAAAAGCCCCTAACATGAGGCCTCCGGCAAAAAGGTGAAATAAAGGCGAACCATAAGAATGGTTAAAAACAAAAGTTATGCTGCTGAAGATAACCACCGTTAAAATATAAAAAAAAGGAATTCTCCAATCTATGCATCTTCTAACGAAAAGATACACCGCTCCAATTAAAATAGCAAATGCAGAGGTCTCACCAAGAGAGCCGGCTACATTTCCCCAGAAAAGATCAAGAATAGGAGTTGGCTGAGATTGAAACTTCATAAGTCCAAGAGGGGTTGCACCTGTCAATGTATCAAGGGTAAAAGGCTGCGTCCAGGTGGTCATAAGTACAGGAAAAGTTGCCATCAAAAAAGCTCTTCCTATTAAAGCGGGATTAAATATGTTGTAACCAAGCCCTCCAAAAATCTGCTTTCCAAAAATTATGGCAAATACTGCTCCCATTGCCGCTGCCCAGAGTGGAAGATCTGGAGGAAGAACAAGAGCAAGGAGAATACCAGTTACAAGAGCACTTGACTCCTCTGGCAGTTTTTTTCCTCGAAGTTTCAAAAAGACCCACTCCGAAAACATGCTACAGATAGCACAGGTTAAGATAAGTTCTACTGCCCGCAGCCGGAAGAAATAAATACTAAAACCAATGACCGGGGAAAGTGCAATTATAACATCTCTCATCAAACGAGATACTGTTAACCTATCTTTTATGTGCGGAGAGACAGAGAGAAAAAAAACTTTTTTTTGCTCCTTAACGCTCACTCTTTTCATATTTCATTTCCCTCCTTTTCTGGTACGAGATAAAATAAGAAAGAATCTCAAGTTCCATTGAAAGGTCTACATTTTTTAATTTTATCTCATCAGGAACCATTATTCGAACAGGTGCAAAATTCAATATGCCTTTTACTCCCCCTCTTACAAGCCTATCTGCTACATCTTGTGCAGCTTCTGCTGGAGTTGTAATTATACCAATTTTTACCTCCATCTCAGGTAAAACCCTCTCCATAATTTCCACATCCTGAACCACCTTTCCCTCAATTTTTCTGCCTATTTTCTTCGGATCATTATCAAACACAGCCACTATTTGAAATTCCTTTCTTCTAAAACCAGGATAGGCAAGTAAGGCTGCACCAAGCTTCCCAACTCCCACCAGAACCAGCCTCCAGCTGCGATCAAGAGCAAGAATATGAGTAATTTCCTCCCTTAACTTTCCAACTCGGTATCCCTGGCCGGGTATTCCAAATTCACCAAAATAAGCAAGGTCTTTTCTCACCTGAGCAGCAGTAGTCCCGACAAGCCTGGCAAGACCCTGAGAGGAAAGAATTGTATCATCAGTAAACTTACTTAAAGCTCTAAGATATATAGAAAGACGCTCTATTGTAATATCTGGTATTTTAAATCTCGGCATAACTAACACCTTAGCATATGCGGGGTAGTTGATCCTCAACGAGCATATCAACCACCCTCTTTGTTCCTATGATAGTTTCAAGGTAAACTTTTCCCGGTGGATCTGCCACAACCTCACCTATTATGCTTGCTTTTTCACCCAGGGAATGACCGCAAAGAGCACTGACTATCTCGTCTGCTTTTTCTCTTTTTACAAAAAATACAATCTTACCTTCATTGGCAAGATAAAGAGGATCCATACCTAAAAGTTCACAAAAAGCTAAAGTCTCCTCTTTAAGAGGTATCTTCTTTTCCCAAAGCTTTATGCCAAACTTTTTCCCCTGGACAATTTCGTTTAAAACACCTGCTATCCCTCCTCTTGTTGGATCTCTCATAAATTTTATGTATCTCCAGTATAACCTGATCTCCTCTAAAAGTCCATAAAGAGGGGCACAATCACTTACAACAGACCCACCACATCCAAGTTCTTCTCGTTGAGATAAAACAGCAATAGAATGGTCCCCTACTGTGCCATTTATTACTATCAAATCCCCTATCTCAATTCTGTCAGAACTAAGATGTTCTATCTCTGGAGAAACAATACCTATTCCAGATGTATTAATGAATATCTCATCCCCACTTCCCTTTTCTACCACCTTTGTATCACCTGTTACAACCTTAACTTCGGCTTTTTCCGCCGTGTCTTCAATAGAGGATACTATTTTTTTAAGTGTTGAAAGAGGAAATCCCTCTTCTATTATAAGCGAACAGGAAATAAAAAGAGGTTTTGCTCCCATCACGGTAAGGTCATTCACTGTACCTGATACAGAAAGTTTTCCTATATCACCCCCGGGAAAGAAAATGGGTTTTATAACATAAGAATCTGTGGTAAAAGCAATCTTTGTATCTCCAACTTCAAAAACTGCTGAATCATTTAAAGGTGCAAGAAAGGAGTTATTAAACCGGGGAAGTAAAATACCTCTTATAAGCTCCTGTGTTAGTTTTCCACCATTGCCATGAGCTAACCTAATTACCTGCTCCAACTTTTTCTCCTTTGCATCCAAAGCGATAATGAACGTTACAAGCCCCCTCCACAGACACCATACAGGGGCCAAAGGGAGTTAAGGGAGTGCAGTAATTTTTAAATAAGGGACAATCCTCCGGTTCAACAAGGCCCTGCAGAACTTCTCCACAAAGACAACCTGTTTTTTTATCCTTCCTGAAAGAAGGAACCTCAAGAGGAAAACGACATTGAGCATCAAAGAAAGAAAAATCAGAGGATACACAAAGACCACTTTCTTTAATTTCACCCATTCCTCTCCACTCAGAATCTGTTTTTTCAAATACCATCTCCATAAGTTCTTTTGCCCTTAAATTGCCCTCCTCTGTAACTACTCTTCTGTATTCATTCTCAACGCCGGCTCTTTGAGAGGATATCTGAGAAAGAAGAAGATTTATTGCCTGGAGAATATCAAGTGGCTCAAACCCTGCTACAACACAGGGAATATTATAATCCTTTGCCAGAAACTCATAAGCTCTACTACCAACAATTGCACTTACATGACCCGGGCAAATGAAACCGTCTATTTTAACTTCAGGATTTTCAACAAGAGCTTTCATCGCTGGAGGGATAAGTTTGTGCCCGCAAAGAATTGTAAAATTCTCCACATTTTCCTCTTTTGCTGCAAGAACTGTAGCTGCCACAGCAGGAGAGGTCGTTTCAAACCCTATAGCAAGAAAAACAACCTTTTCTTCAGGCAACTTCTTTGCCAGTTTTAAGGCATCAACAGGAGAATAAACAACACTCAATTTTCCTCCCTTTGACTTCTCTTCTGCAAGACTCGTATTTGAACCAGGGACCTTAACCATATCCCCAAATGTTGCTATTAAAAACCCCTCTTTCATATAAAGACAGGCAAGGTCTATATAACTTTCAGGGGTAACACAAACAGGACAACCTGGACCTGAAACAAGTTTTACATTAGAGGGAATTATCTCTTTTATTCCAAATTTTAAAATAGACATTGCGTGAGTCCCACACACCTCCATTAGCCTTACCTGTCTTTTTATGGTGGAGGCAATCCTTTCTATTCTCTGTGCCAGTCTTCTTGCAAGATCCTGATTTCTAAACTCGGATATGTACCTCATAATATTTTTGATAAAAGCTCCAGCAATTCTTCTGCTTCTTTTTCCTCAACCTTACTTATAGCAAATCCTGCATGAACAAGCACATAATCCCCAACTTTTGCATCAGGTAAAAGAGTAAGGTCAACCTCTCTTTTTGTATTACCCATCTCAACCCATCCCTTATTCTCTTCCCTTAAGACAAGTTTTACAGGAATTGCAAGACACATCCCCTCAACCTCACTTATAATCTATCAGTAACTCTCTGACAGGCAACTGCCACCTGCCCCAGAGAAATTCCTCCATCGTTAGGTGGAACAGAGGAATTTAAGAGAACTTCAAATCCCGACGAAGTTAAAAGATGCCTTACCTGCCTTACAATCAGGGTGTTCTGGAATACCCCTCCTGATAAAGCCACCTTATTTAAACTAAAAATACTCCTTATTTTCTCACAAACTTCTAAGATAATCTGGCTTAAAGTCCAGTGAAACCTTGTTGCAATAACCTCAAGCCCCGTTCCCTTTTCCTGTTCTGCAAGTATTGCCTCTATAATGGGTAAGGTATCCACAGTAAATCTTCCCTTCTTCTCAATAATTCTAAAGGGGTAAGAACTTTCCTTTTTTTCTTCCGCAAGCGTTTCAAGCTCACAGGCAGCCTGTCCTTCATAATTTATCCTGTGCCTGATACCCAAGATGGAAGAAACAGCATCAAAGAGCCTTCCTGCAGAGGAGGTTAAAGGAGAACTTATATTCTTTTCAATCAACTTTTGCACAGCTTCAATTTTTTCAAATTTTACTACATCAGAGAGAATTTGACAAGCTACCTTTTTCCCCTCTTTGCCATAAATTTGATAGAGGAAAGAAAGTGCCATTCTCCATGGTTCTTTTATAGCTGCCTCTCCTCCTGGTAGCGGGATATATCTCAGATGCGCTATCCTTTTAAATTCCTTCATATCTGCAACCAAAAACTCCCCTCCCCATATACTTCCATCATCTCCTAATCCACTACCATCAAAAGCAACGCCTATAACCTTTCCATCAATTTTTTTCTCAGCCAAAACCGACGCTATATGAGCGTGGTGATGTTGAACCGGGATAAGGAGCAAAGAGTATTTTCTGGAATATTCTTTTGCAAGAGCGGTTGAGGTATAATTAGGATGCAAATCACAGGCTACCACTTCGGGCATGCAGTAAAATATCTTTTTATAATGCTCTATTCCCTCCTCAAGAGAAGATAATGCTTCAAGATTTTCAAGATCACCTATGTGGTGAGAAACTATAGCGTAATCTTTTCTTAAAAGGCAAAATGTATTTTTCAGATGACCTCCAAAAGCCACTATGCACTTTTTAGAAGTAAAATGTGTCTTTATAGGTTGAGGAGCATACCCACGTGATCTGCGGATAAGAACTCTCTCTCCATCAACTATTTTGCCTACAGAATCATCTACTCTAATCTCAATTTCTCTATTGTGAACAAGAAAAAAATCAGCAATGGTTTTTAGCCTGCAAAGTGCATCCTCATCCTTATAAGCAATGGGTTCCTCACTTATATTACCACTTGTCATCACCAGAGGAATTTTCACCTCTTCCAACAGAAGATAATGCAAAGGAGTGTAAGGCAACATAACCCCTAAATATTTATTCCTGGGTGCAATTTCCTGAGGTAATACCTTTTGAGACTTTCTTTTTAAAAGGACAATAGGCCGTCGGGGGGATAAAAGAAAACTCTCTTCTTCAGGGGTTACCTCACAGAATTTTTTAACCTGATTTATATCAAGCATCATCACTGCAAAGGGTTTATCTATCCTGTTTTTTCTTCTCCTCAACTTTTCTACAACCTCAGGATCTGTAGCATCACAGGCAAGATGGTACCCTCCTATTCCCTTCACCGCCAATATCTTTCCTTCTTTTATAAGACTTGCAGCAGTTAAAATGGGATCAGAAGTTTTTATCTCTTTACCTTCCCTGTCAAGAAGTCTCACCTGTGGACCACACTTCCAGCAGGCGTTTGGTTGAGCGTGAAATCTTCTATTGGAAGGGTCATTATACTCTCTCTCACATTCCTCACACATCTTAAAAGAGCTCATGGTGGTCCTCTTTCTGTCATAGGGAATATCTTTTACAATGGTGAAACGGGGACCACAGTTGGTGCAATTTATAAAGGGATATCTGTAGCGCCTGTTACTGGGATCAAAAAGTTCTCTCAGACAGTCATTACATATACTTATGTCAGGAGATATGGGGAGGAAACGTTCTTTTTCTTTCTTGCTTGATTTTATCTCAAAATTTTTATATCCCCGAAGGGAAAGCTCTTCCCATTTTATCTCTTCAATTACAGAAAGAGGAGGAGATTTTAATTCTATATCCTGTAAAAATAACCTCACATTTTCCTTTTTCCCTTCTACTTCTATATCCACACCTTTTGTATTGTTAAGAACATATCCTGAGAGAGAGTAACATCTTGCAAGATTATATATAAAGGGGCGAAAGCCAACACCTTGGACAATTCCTTTTATACTGATGTGCAACCGAGTTAAATTTTTTTCTTCTTTTCCTGGCAAAACCTTTTTCAATTTTTTCCTTCAACTTTTACTTTTTAAATACTCAAGTAAATCTTTCACAAGGTCTTTTACAGCCTTTTCCACCCTGTAGCTTAAACCTTCTCCCCAACCTACTTTTTCAGGCTGAATACCAACTATGTATACTTTTGCCTTTGTGTTCTCTTTTAAATAATCCAGAACAAAACCTAAAGATAAACCATGAGTAGAAAAACCATATTGGGGCTGTGCCTTCTCAAATAATTTAATATCTCCCGGTTCCCCTCCAAAATCAACAGCATCCACTATAAAAATTTTATCAGCTTTTGCATTCACTACAACCTCAAGATAATTCTCTGGAGCTTCTCCTCCATTAAGAACAAGAATCTGATTGAAATTGTTAGGTAATGCCTTGTTCAACCTCTCAGCAAAAACGCACCCTACCCCATCATCTTCCCTTAAGATATTTCCTATTCCTAAAAATACAACTTTTCCTTGAATATTTTCTTTAATTACCTCAATCATAAAATTAACAAAACATTACTGACTTACATAGTAAGCTGCGGCAGGTAACTTTTATTCCTGAGAAATTTAACCTTTTAAACTCTGTCCCCACTCTTCCTTTAAGGTAAGCTGTTTCCTGCACCTGGGACAGAGAATTCTAAGATTATCTGCTCGCTCTAAAGGTGCACCCTCTTCTTTCGGAGGAAGTTTTTCCCTAACAAGCTCAAGATCCATTAGAGACGACATAAATAGATTGGGATTAGAAAAGGCAAGAGAACCAAGTCTATCTCTAACCCAGGCAAGGTGCTTTTTTGTCGTTATAGGCTCTCCGCAATACTCACAAAAGATAAGCTCATCCTCTATGCTGGTTTGAGCTTCACTCCTTGATAAGACAGCAAGGTCATATTTAGTGGTAAGTTTTATCCCTTTTTCTGTAAGGCAGTTAGCTTCACACTGACCGCAGAAAATACACCTGTCATAATGGAGAACAAGCTTCCTCTTGCCATCCGGTGCTCTACCCTCTATTTTCTCAATAGCACCAGGTGGACAAACATTAGCACATGCTCCACAAACCACGCACTCCTCCTCATTAAACTCTGCCTTTCCCCTGTAAGCTGGAGCAGCAGGTGATGGGACTTTTGGAAACTTAGTAGTATAAGGAGAGCTAAAAAGAGAGGTAAAAGCTTCTTTTAACTCTCTCAACTTGGGATATTTCATTAAAATCCTCCATTAAAGCTTCTCTTTCTTCTCTTCTTCGTACCTATCCACCACACTTTTCTCCCACAGCTTAATTCTACTTTTATGAGCAGCATGTGCAATAGCATGTGCTGCAGTGGGAGAACTTAATACCACAAACAAAATGGCAAGGATTGTCTTGGGAAGAAAACCAGCAGCCAAAAAGGTGCCAAAGAGGATAAAACAGGTGCCAAGTGTTACACATTTTGTAGCAGCCTGGAGACGATTATAAACATCAGGAAGTCTCACAAGCCCTATGCACCCCAGAAGATCAAATATAACCCCTATGAATATTAAAACCTTCCCTGCAATTATTACCCCTTCATTCATCTAATCCCTTCCCCTCAAGGTATTTAGCAAGAGTCAGGGCTCCCAGAAATCCCAAAAGAGCCCAGGCAATAGCAACATCCATAAAGTACTTTCTTGGTGTGTAAACAACAAACAAGGCACAAAAGCCAACTACTAAGATTCCCAGAATATCAACGGCAACTATCCTGTCAGCAGCTGTCGGCCCACACAAAGCCCTGTAAAGACATAAAAAACAACTTACTATTAAAGGGGCTGCAAAAATAGCAGGAATACCAAGTATCATCCAAAAACCTCCTTGAGTATAGGCTCAAATCTTTTAACAATTCTCTTTGTTGCCTCCTCCACATCCACCGCTTTCACATTAATCCAGTGAACATAAAGATACCCATCATCTGTCAAATCTACAGTTAAAGTTCCCGGAGTTAGGGTAATGGAGTTTGCAAGTGCTACCCTACCT